>JAJFMM010000171.1 GCA_021772165.1 Chlamydiota bacterium
TGGAGAAGGTGACGTAGATCGGCGCCATCTGATTTAAAGAGACCAGTGGCTGTGGGCTATTTGCGCCGATCAGATTGCCTCGGTCGATCTGCAAAATCCCCGTCAAGCCATCGATCGGTGCGTAGATCCAGCAATATTCGAGGTTGAGCGCGGCGCTATCCACGCTGGCTTGCGACTGCTGGACGGCAGCTTGATTGGCAACATAGCTGGATTGGAGCGTCTCATAATCGATCTGTGAGTAGTACTCGTCGCGGGTGAGCTGCGCATAGCGCTTGACCTTCTCTTCAGCGAGCGCGAAATTAGCAAGGCTTTTATCGAGTGCAGCGCGCGCATTTTTCATCGAGGCTTCATAGGGGCGCGGATCGATTGTGAAGAGCAGATCATCCTTTTGGACCTCTAGTCCCTCGGTGACATAGACGTCCATCAGCTCGCCTTCGATGCGAGAGCGCACCTGCACGCTGAGGATCGGCTCCACATGGCCAAGTGTTTCGATGTAGATCGGTGCCGATTTTGACTCCGCTGTGCCCATGTGGACAGGGAATTTAAGGGGAGGTGGCGGTGGCTTTTTACTGCAAGAGACAGCTAGCAGAAGTGAGAGAAGAAGGAGTCTTAATCCCATACTTCCTCCTCGCAAGATTTGCAGAACTCGGGATCGGCACAAAGAGATCCGGTCGCATAGGCGATGGAGGCGATGGATGAGAACCATTGAAACTGCGATCCCGCTTTTTTAGCGCGTGCGTCAGCCAGAGAGTACTGAGAAGAGAGCAGGCTGAGGATCGTAGTGGTTCCCGCTTGATAGCTTTTCAGCTGGATATCGAACTCTAGCTCAGCTGCGCTTAAGTACTCTTCTGTATCGCGCAGATTATCTGCTGATGTTTTAACGCCCATGTGCGCGGTCGTCACGTTCTGGATGACGCTCAGCTCCGTCTGTAGCATCTCTGCCCTCGCCTGATCGAGGTCAGCTGCTGCTTTCCTGATCCCATTTTGGTAGTAGAAGCCGGAGAAAATGGGGAATGTAAGGCTGAGCTCTCCTGCAAAGTGGTAGCCATCGTTCTTATTGACCTTAAACCAGGAGCGGCCGATGTCGAATGTGCCGTTGACGATCGGATAGAGCTGCGTTTTTGCATATTTTAGTGCGGCTGCTTTGGAGCAGACGTTGGCTTGCGAGGCGAGGAAATCCTGCCTCTGCGTTTGAGCGATCTCAACGAGAGCGTCGACGCTCTCTAGCATTGGCTTCGCTACGATCTGCTCCGGCATCGGCTGCACTTTAAATGGCACGTTGGCCGGCAGGCCGAGGTCGACTGCGAGTTGGGAAAAGGAGTTTTCTACCGTCTGCTTCTGGTTTGTCAGATTGATTCTGCTCTGCAGAAATTGTGTGCGCGCCTGTGCTACGTCTCCGAGAGCTGCCACGCCGAGGGCGAAGCGCTGGTTCGCCGCATCGAGACTCGCTTGGGCGTTTCGTAGGTTGGCCTCATCACTGCGCAGGATCTCGATCTGATAGAGGTAGAAATAGTAGTCGTTCATCACGATCTGCAGAACCGTCTGAATCTGCTGATTGTGGGTCATGTCCGCATAGTAGAGAGCTTGTCTGGCCGTCTCGGCGATGCTGCTCCTTACGCCGAAGTCGAGGATCGTGTAGGAGACGTAGAGATCGGGTGAAACGGTCGTTAGATAGTTGGAGGCGGTTGTGTTACTGCCAAAGACATTGCTGCTCGTGCCCGTCGTATTGCCGGTGGCTGACGGTGCAGCTCCTTGCGATCCGGGTGCAGTTCCTTTTTGTCTGAGGTAGGTGCCATCGAACTGGAGACTGGGGTAGTAGTTGCTGAGTGACTGGCCATAGACGCCCGCTGCTGATCTCGCTTGCGCCCAAGTCTGCTTGGTTGCAGGGTTGTTCTGCAGGGCAATGTCGATCAGTTCGGCAAGAGAGAGTTCGTTTTGTCCAAAAGTTTCAGGAAGCAGCGTTTTGCAATCTTTCGCAGAGACGAGTTTACAGCCCTTCATCGGCGACCAAGTTGCGTAAGAAGTGGGAGGGGTGAGTGCGTCTGGATTGGCGGCAGTAAACATGCCGGGAGCGCACCCTCCGGTAATGAGTAAAACCGTTAAAAGCGCAAAACTACTTTCTCTTCGCATCAGATCCCCTTAAAGTTTATTTAGGAGAGCTGTCTCTTTGCGTCAAGGTTTGAGTTCTTTTCGGTATAGCCAGAGGACATTTTTTTCCTCCGCCCCTGCCCAATGAATAATGACAGCGTTTTTATTAAGGCCCCACCTGGACAGCCAATTATTCTTCAGAGAAAACTCTCCCACAGGAACCAGATACTTGTGAATGGCAAAGGCAAGAAGTTGATCGTCAACACAAAAACTGTTCCTAGCCTGCTGAACAAGATGGCACCAGAAATGGAGCAAATAGGACTCTTTTTCGAATAGAATAACACCACTATTGCAGCTTGCCACGTTCATCTTCTCACATTCGTCTATCGACTCCATTTCAAAAAGTGCAGCAGAGCTTCTTACAGCCAGTTTTGTAGGAGGCAATTTCATGGAGAACAAGGGTGTTAGATTGCCAACAACCTGGCAATCGAGATCCAGCCAGAGCGACCGCTCAAAAGGAGATTGCTGCATGATCAAAGGCTTGCGAAAAGAGATATCGTTAGGTATCGGTGGGCAGCCTTTGCATTTCCACTTTTTTTTCTGATAGAGCCAGCCGATCTCTTGCGGAAATGGTGAAAGTGGATCTATTTGAGATTCAGGAATCAGGATACCTCGGTCAGAACACCAGCGTTTTGCCGTATCCGATATTCCCATGTCAGCGAATGCGATCGGGAGATCTGGGTGATGCTCTCTTATTTGCTCATACCACCAGGGTAAAAGCCACTCTTGATTGCGATCACAACCCGTAATAATCCCATTCATAGTTTCCTTAGGGGAATGCCGAAACGGCAGCCCCCTGTAAAGTAACTATAGAATTGCGCATTTTTCGGGGCAACGTAAAGTACCGAACCAGCCCTTCGCTGCTGCATCCGTCTTTGCTGCTGTTACCAATTTTGGAGTTGCGACGAGAGGTTTTGTTTCTTCGCCCTCTGCTGCTGCGGCATCCAATTTTTCAGTATGCCTTTGGTGAAGACCTGCGTCTCCCATAAAAGAAGCCATAGGATCAAACGCTTCTTGGTGTTCTTTCATTGCAGCTGCAGCTTTTGCGTCTGCTGGTGCAGCAACGGGTGCTGCTTCTCTTGGGCTATCTGGGGGAGAACCTGTTGGGCTTATAGACATAAAATCCTCTCTAAAAGGTTAAAGATGCAGCAGCTTGCAACAGGATAGAAATTTTTTGCAAACGGATTTTATAGGATGGAGCAGGGACATGGACAGTAACTACCCAAGCCTTCCGGTTTCTTTTGAACAGAGCGCACTGTGAGGGGTTTTGGAGTGACCGGAGGCTCGGCAATATTTCTTATTCTAAACCGTTTCAAGGCTCTCTCCACTTTTCTCTCTTCGCGAAAAGAAACGGGGTTGCGCGCTTGTGTTTTCGGCCAGTGAGTTGCTTTAGAATCCGTACTGTTTACAACCATCAATTCCTCCGGTGCTAGCAGCAAAGACATGGACTGTTGATTTGATCCTCTCTTTTCCGAGAGGAACATCGGAGCGCCACTCTTCGCAAGTCGACAACAAGTCGGAATCGAAGGAGTTAGCAGAAGAGCCGGGAGTTAGATCCACCTCGGTTTGTGCATTAAGAGTGCCACAGTGGAGAACCTTCCAATTGTTAGCCGCTGCCGCTTTTTGTAAGTAGTTTTCAAAGAGATCTTGTATGCGTAGTTTTTCTAGATGCGTTGTATCAAAAGGGATCAGAGGCGTTAGATCTTGGTGTGAGATGAACGCATTATTCAAAATGATTGCTTGGATCTGCGGATGCAGTACGCTCCATTTGGAGAGTAACTCGAAGTGCGGCTCTGAGGGTTTCAACAAACGTAAGAAATCGTTTTGAGGGAGATAATAGAGCGTCTCTAAGGAATCGGATGCGGGGAGGAGCACGCCTCCTTTTTGTGCGCAGGCATCCATGAATGCTGTGGTAAAGAAGTTGAGGTCAGCCAGATGTAGCAAGGTGCCGTTAGGTCTAAGAATCGAGCTCATCTTTTTAAAAGCGCTCTCAAAGCTGCTGTAGGGAAGCGTATCTAAACTGTTACAGCCTACAATGGCGTCAAAAACAGGGCCTTTCCAGCGCTTTTGATCTGTCAGATCGAGAGAGAAGTTTTCTCTGGTTGCGAGGAGGTCGGAAAAGTTCCAGTTGAAGCTGCGCTGCGTGCCAAAGAGTCTGCTGAGATAAGATTCATGATTCAAAAGTGGGCCGCATCCAATCTCGAGTAGATCTGATGAGTGCGACAGGTATTTTTCCTGCAGATCGTTGAGGATCGCTTTTGTTGCGGGCTCTAATTTTTTTCGAACTGATCTCGTATTTTCCTTCCAAGCTAGATTCGGTTGTTTCCGAAGCTGAGGTAGGACCATTTCTTGATAGAAAGATCTGGGCGGAGTATTGCCGAACATCTTTGTGAATGTGGCGATCTGTTCTTCGTAGTATTGCAAAGCAGTCATAATAGATAGTTTTTATTATGATCTGCTGTTTATTGCAATCTAGATTTTTTTCTTAATGAGGTCGTTGACGACTTGAGGAGAGGCTTTACCGCGTGTGAGTTTCATCACTTGTCCGACGAGAAATGCGAAAGCTTTGTCTCTGCCGGCTTTGTAGTCGACGATCGATTGCGGATTTTCCGCGAGGACTTGATCGACGAGAGGTTCAATTTCGCTCACACTGCCGATCGGCTGGTAATCGGGATTCTTTTCGACGATGGTTACCGGATCGAGTCCGGGGCTCTGCACCATCTCGTCGGCGACGCTTTTTGCGATACGTCCTGTGATTTTTTTCTCGTCGATCATGCGGACGAGTTTTGAGATGTGAGCCGGTACGATGCCAAGAGTGCGCAGCGTCTTTCCAGAATCTTTGAGGCGTCCTGAAAATTCGCTCATGATCCAGTTAGAGAGCAGCTCTGGATTGCTCGAGGTTTGCATTGCCTCTTCAAAGTAGTCGCAAAGCGGTTTGTCCTGGATCAGCACCGTGGCTGCATAGACGCTCAATCCGAGGTCGGTGCGGTAGCGATGGTAGCGATCTTGGGGCAGCTCCGGGAGTAAGTGGCGTACCTGGTCGACATATTCATTGGTCAAGACGATCGGGGAGAGGTCCGGCTCTGGGAAGTAGCGGTAGTCGTCGGCCTTCTCTTTTGTACGCATCATGATGAGCCCTTTTCGATCGTGATCCCAGCGGTAGGTGCCGGGAGGTACGAGCTCTTCATAATCTTTGCCTGGATTCTCTAGGTAGAGAGCTACCTGGCGGCGGAATTCAGCTTCGATGGCCATCTCCATGAAGTGAAATGAGTTCATGTTTTTGACCTCAATCTTGGGTCTGAATCCCTTTTCTCCCTTCTTGCGGACAGAGATGTTTGCGTCGATCCGTAGAGTGCCTTCTTCCATATTACAATCTGAGGCGTCCAGGTAGAGCATGACAGCGCGTATTGCAGAAGCGTAAGAGGAGGCTTCTTTGGCGGTGTGCATGCAGGGCTCTGAGACAATTTCGATCAGAGGTGCGCCTGCTCGATTGTAGTCGACGCCTGCAAATGTGGTGAAATGCTTGAGGTTGCCTGCGTCATCTTCTAGATGTGCGCGATTGATCTGGAATGTCTTTTCTTCTCCCTCGACGCTCGTTTTAATAGAGCCTCCCGTGACGATAGGTCTTTCGAATTGGGTAATCTGAAAGTTACGGGGAGAATCGGGATAGAAGTAGGATTTTCTATCGAAGCGGCTCACGAGGTTCACTGTGGCGTTCACTGCGAGGCCAAACTGTACAGCTTTTCTCACAGCTTCTTTATTTAGGACCGGTAGCGCTCCTGGCTGTCCTGTGCAGACGGGTGTGATGTTGGTGTTGGGATCGTCGCCAAAGCGATTGGGTGCCGAGCTGAAGAGTTTCGAGCGGGTGTTGAGCTGTAGGTGGATCTCTAGGCCAATGACGGGCTCCCACTGATCGAGCGGTAGATCTTTCATTACGCTCCCTCGTAGGCAGGTGGTACTTTGCGTGTGTATTTTGTAGCCATCTCGAAAGCGTGGCCATACTGCATGACGGGTACGTCGTGCATCTGCGGTCCTATGATCTGAAATCCGAGTGGCATGCCTTTAGAGTCAAAGCCGGAGGGGACGCTGATGGCGGGTAGTCCTGCGAGATTCGCCGGAATGGTAAAGATGTCCTGCAGGTACATTTCCATCGGGTCTTTGATCGAGTTGAGCTGGAATGCAGAAGAGGGGGCCACTGGGAGCGCAATCGCATTGCAGGTGGAAAAGGCATCTTCAAAGG
>JAJFMM010000172.1 GCA_021772165.1 Chlamydiota bacterium
CCCGGCCACGAAGACTTCTCAGAAGACACCTACCGTACTCTGACCGCAGCCGATTGCGCGATCATGGTGATCGATGCCGCCAAGGGGATTGAGAAGCAGACGCGCAAGCTCTTTGAAGTATGCCGTCTGAGAAAGATCCCCGTCATGACCTTCATCAACAAGATGGATATGCCCGGACGCGATCCTCTCGAGCTGATGAATGAGGTAGAAACGCTATTAGGGATCCACTCCTATGCGATGAACTGGCCGATCGGGCAGGGCAGAGAGTTTTCCGGCGTCGTCGATCGTGAAAGGAAGGAGTGCCTCTTTTTCACCAAAGTATCGACCGGAGGCTCGCAGAAAGCGGGGATCGAGCGCGTACCTTTATCAGAAGCTAAAGCGGGTCCGCTGCTCACCGAAGAACTCGAGCTGCTTGAGCTCGCCGGCAATACCTTTACGCGAGAAGCCTTTCTCGCCGGAGAAGTGACGCCTGTTTTCTTTGCTTCTGCCCTGACGAATTTTGGCGTAGAGCCCTTTTTCGATGCGTTCATCCATCTTGCGCCTTGCCCGGGATCGCGTATGGCCGATCTGCCGGACGGCTCTGAGATCAAAATCGATCCCATCACTACACCTTTTAGCGGCTATATCTTCAAGCTTCAGGCCAATATGGATAAGCGGCATCGCGACTCGATGGCTTTTATCCGCATCTGTTCAGGGCTCTTTGAAAGAGACATGATTGTCAAGCACCACCGCTTGAAGCGCGATGTGCGCCTTTCGAGACCACATAGTCTTGCCGCGGGAGAGAGAAGTACACTCGATTTTGCCTATCCCGGCGATGTGATTGGCGTGACAAATCCGGGACTTTTCATTATCGGAGATACGCTCTCTCTCAAAGGCGGTTTTAACTTCAAGCCACTGCCGCAATTCCAGCCGGAGATTTTTGCTAGAATCTATCCTAAAGATGTCGGCAAGAGAAAGGGCTTTGATAAAGGCGTTTTGCAACTCGTTGATGAGGGCGCGATCCAGTTGCTCCGCGCGTTTGAGCAAGAGCGCGATCTGATCTTCGCCGCTGTGGGACAGCTGCAGTTTGAAGTGATGCAATATCGTCTAAGAGATGAGTATGGCGTGGAAACGACCTTTGAGCCGTTGCCGTTTCAGTGCAGCGCTTGGGTCGAGGGAGACATCGCTACCTTCAAAAAGCCCACGTCAGCCATTCTCATGCAAGATAGGCTGAAAAGGCCGATGGTTCTTTTCAACAGCCAGTGGGAAAAGCAGTACTGCGCGCAGCAAAATCCCGACCATAAGCTCATCGATGTAGCGGTATAGAAGAGAGCATAGAAGAAGGTTGTTCCCTTTTGCGCTTTTTTACTGATGTTTGTTCAAAAGGCTGAATTTCCCAGGACTTTAGTATTTCCCTATCGACATTACCACCCGGGCAGCCGATGATCAGCGTTTTGTCTTTTTCCGTGTTTTTGAAGGCAGCAAAGGGAGTGCTGTAAGGACTAACTTTTCTTAAAACAGGATCGCTGATCATGGGAGTTTTATTTGGGTTAATGTTGAACAATCTCAAATAGCCATCTCCATGTGTGGAGAGTAAGAGACCCTCTGTCCAAAAGAGTTCAGTGACTTGAGAGCCGCTCTTTTTTTCGAAGAGCTGTTCAATGCTATGATCCTTGATCTTCCAGATGCGAATTTGAGCATCTCCATTAGCTTCTCCTGTAGCGAAATACTTACCGCAGGGAGAAAAGGAGATCGCCTTAATTGCCGCGTCAGAGACTTTGTGTACAATCTTCAGATCTTGTTTTTGCAAATCAAAAATATCGAGAGTGCCATCGTTGCTTCCCGCCACGAGGGTCTGCTGATCCGGTGACAGAACCAACCCACAATAGATGAGATCTTCATCAGAACCTTCCATGTTGTAGCCATTATCCGGATTTGAGGATTGCATGCTCAAGATCATTCCGCCTTCCCTGCCGATATGGATCCATTGGTCCCCAATAGCAATTGGACTGCTATGAGTCTCCTCTTCGGGGACAGAAGCCCAGCGTCTCTCGACAGCTCTTACTTTTGCTCCTTCAAAGAGAATCGTATAAATGAGGACTTGTTCATTGGATAAGCAGACTGTAAGAGAATCTCCATTGGGACTGAAAGCAACCGAGATAGGTTCTATATATTCTCCCAATTCAGCAGCCGCTACGTCAAAGAGAGTATTTCTTTCGCTCATCTGCATCAGATGAATGCCATCTTTAAAAGCCACTGCTATACAGCTCGTTATTGCAGAATGGGCAATAGGATGGTGATAGAAATGATCAACCAGCAGGGGAGCATCAAAAACTTCTTTAGCGGTAAAGGGGGTGAGGTTTTGAAGAGAGTGGGGTTCAGGTTTTGGATCGTAGGGATGGATAATACGGGGGGTGGAAGTGTAGTGTAAAACAGGCTCTTTCTCGGGCTGTGCAGATCCTAGTAATACTCCGGAGAGATGTTTGACTCGTTTTGCTGTCGGGGGAAGGCTGTTATCATCTAGCGACAACAGAGTCGCTCCCGTTCCATTCATAGTAGTGCTTCGATGAGGAATAAAACGATCATACGAGGGGGGTAAAGAATTCATTAGTAACACCTTTTTTAAATTAGGTAAATTATAACACACGGATCGTTTTGATTATATTAAGGGGATTCGTGGGTATCTAGAATGGAAGAGATAGTGCGAAACGTGAATTGCCGCAGATAGCAGCCTCGGTGGCCATCGCGCTAACCGAGAAAATGATGAGATCATACCAGGTGTGTAGAGCAACACTTTCTTGTAGAGAGTTGTTTTTGTAGGAAAGCCATCCCAAATAAGTGCCAAACGTGGTGATGAAGGGCAGTACTAAACTATAGTAGCGCCGGCGCTGCTCGCCATCGAGGGCCTGCGCATTGAAAACGTGCGCTGCACCGAAAGCGACAGAAGAGGCAGCGATACCACCCCAGGGAGTCAGCGCTTCAGAGAACATGGGTTGCAGATAGCCACGGAAAAAGGACTCTTCACCGATACCGATCGGAAGCGCCATTGCAGGAACTGTTTTACCGCCGGAAGAGAGCGCGACGCTGCTCTTTGCATAAAAGTAACCCACAGTGCTTGCGAGAGTAAAAGCACCCAGCAGCCCACCCCAGACCTCAGGTTTTTTTATAATGCTCCATTTGAAAGGAGCGTAAGAGAGATCCGCGAGACTATCCTGCGGCATCTTGTACGAGTAGCCGGAGTTTCCGTTGTAATTGCGCACATCGCGATAGGCGGAGTAGATGCCGTAGAAAGAGATATTCTGCAGAGCTAGAATCGAGTTAGCTTGCACAGACTTGTCAGAAAAGTCAGACATTGCAAGACCGGCAGTAAGACCCGCGCTGCCCATCAAGGCGCCGGCTGCTTGGCCGTCTCCGAGATAGAGATGACCGAGACCTGGAATCA
>JAJFMM010000173.1 GCA_021772165.1 Chlamydiota bacterium
TCGTCTAAATATTGGCCAAGCTTGCCCTCGTTAGCTTGAATCGTTAGTTTGTCCCCAAGACCCTTCATAAAACTTGGCCACTTGAAGTAGTCCTTATAAATCTCTTTCATGCACCCTTTCAGATTTTCATCGCGAAAGATCGTTCCAAGAAACTTGAAGGGATGGACATGGTAGATCTTATCTCCAATGCCATTCAACTCGTTCTTCTTAAGCAGAAGGGAGAGTTTTCTGTGAGTAGCCATCGTCTGTATGAGGTAATCGATGTTATTTTGGTCTTCTTCAGTACAGACCAATTCCGTGTAGGAGGGTGCTTCTGCAGCCTCACACGCAAGAGGTGCTTTGGTGAAAGAGTCAACTGGCAATGCAGCGCCAATCGAGTCCTTAGTCGGTGTGGAAGTAATCGTGCAAGTGACTTTCACAAATTGCACGCAGGTATCGGGATCCGGAGGGAAAGCTAGACTTATGGGTACCATTTGAACACCTCTAAAAATTTTTCCACCAATCTGCCTTAATCAAATATTAATTCCAAGCGTTTGAATCGCCACCACTCTCTCTCGTTTCGTTGCAACATAATCGCAGGAAGCAGTACGCTAGTGCGCGATGAAATTCATTCGAAAAATTGTAGTTTTTTCTCTGCTTATGCTCACTGTCGGGGCAATCGGTAAGCTCTGGCACTTCTCCAAAGATGGCTTCAACCTCAATCGCATTCGCTTTGCCCTTCCACCTGTTACTGCGGACGCATGCACACCACCTCGCGATCTGTTGAACGGTCCCTACCGCTATCTTGGTCGAGGCAGACAGTGCTACGCATTCGAGAGTTCCGATGGGCTCACGGTACTAAAAATTCCAAGGTTTGATCGTTACGATCTCCCTTTTCGCTGGAAGTGGCCGTTTGCTTTTCTAGAAAAGTGGCGAGCCCCTATTTTGGAAGATAGACAGAAGCGCCTTATCTTCACAATGGAGAGTTTCAGAATCGCTCAGCAGGAATTGAAGAAAGATACCGCTCTTCTCTACTCTCATTTCCATGAGACGGAGGATCTTCCCCGATCTGTACCTATCTATGATCGGCTCGGCAGGCGCTTCGAGATCAATCTCAACCAGACGGCGTTCGTCCTGCAGGAAAAAAAGCCTCTGATGATGCCGCAATTTCTAGAAGCTCTCGAGGAGCAGGATCGGGACAAGGCAATGCAGATCCTCGACTCCTTTTTAACCATCATCGAAAGGCGCGCTCGACTCGGCATTTTCAATAAGGATCCCTCTTTTTTGAAAAACTTCTCCTGGGAAGAGGGGAGGGGCGTGCAGATCGACATCGGCAGCTTCTATCGGAAAACGGATTGTATCGATGAAAAGCAGATCTACCAGCGCTCTTTACTAGATAGCTGCGGCCCCATTCGCGAATGGTTAGCTCAGCTCGATTCTGAATTATTGAAGCGTTTCGAGAAGCGTTTCTCCGAGCTAATGGAAAAAGAATGCGACTCTGCACCCTGATTCTTCTCTGCATCTGTTCTCTCTCTCTGCCCAAGGGCTGGAAGTGGGTGCGCGGTCCTTCGTCTCACCACTTTGTAAAAGAGCGCTCTTTTGACATAGAACAGGAGACTCTTGATCAAAAAGGCTCTGCTGCACTCTCCCAACCCTTTTATTCCTGGGGCAGAGGGAGCCAGTCTGAAGTGTTTTTGAGCCGAGATGGTCAATGGGTATTGAAAATCCCCAGGAATAAAAAAGTAAGACCTTATCTTTTAGGAAGTATCTGGTCTCTATCCAAGTTGAAGAGCTGCTTGAACAGCTACAGAATCGCAAGCAAAGAGCTGGCTCCTGAAACGGCTGTCTACTATGTCCATCACGCAGAGCCGATTACCATGCCTCCATCGTTTGCTCTCATCGATCGCTTGGGACGCAAGATGCCTGTCGATACGGGAGCACTGCCTTTTGCTTTGCAAAGGCGTGTGGATCTCCTCTGTGATAGGCTAAAAGAAACGCTCGATCCGGCAGAGAAGAAGAAAATCTTACTGGCTCTTTTGCATCTGATCGCTGCGGAGCGGGAAAAAGGTTGGGTATGCTCCGACTATGCCTTTTCAAACAATCTAGGATATGAAGCGGGTCATGCCCTGCGAGTCGATATCGGTAGTTATTGCCCTGCAGATGGGACATTCAATTGGACTCGGGTTACAAAGGACATTCGGCACTATTTGCAGGATCACGGGGAATCTACATTATGCCAATGGTGGGACGAAGAGATCCAAAAGCGCAGCCAATGAAAAAGATTCTTCTACCTTTAGCCACAGCCCTCTTTTTAACTCTTTTGGCTCTGTTTCGGTCAGAGGGCGTTTCCATTTATAAGATGCAGGGAGAGCTCTTAGAGGGCAATGCGCCTCTACCATCAGAGGCTGTGGAGCACTTTCTCAATCAGAAGTATGAGTATCTCGCTAAAGGCAGACAGTGCTTTGTTTTTGCAAGTGCTGATGGCAAAGAGGTGATCAAATTTCTTAACTACAATCGCTTCTACTTCCCCGAATGGATCGCCTCGCTGCCACTGCCTCAAGCATGGCAAGCCTATATTGCAAAGCGTCAAGCTCGCTATCGCAAAACAGTCGATAGTTTGACACTTGCCTACGAGAAATTACCGGAGCTAACGGGGATCGACTACCTGCATCTGCAAGAGGGAGGCTCTCTTCCCGTCGTAGAGCTGGCAGGTCCGGCCGGACGACTCCATCGAGTGGACTTAAACCGCATGGCCTTTATTTTGCAAAAGCGAGCGGATGCGGCCATTTTTGACAAGTTGGATGCCATTGCTAAAGAGCAGGGGATTGAGGGGCTTAACCATGCAGTTTCTGCGATCTTAGCTCTCTTGCAAGAGCGCTGTGCTCTTGGAATCGCCGATGATGATCGAGATATCGAGATCAATTTCGGATTTCTAGGGGATCAACCCCTTCTAATTGATCCGGGCAGGATCTATCTATCCGAGGAGCTAAAAACCAGTGAGGGTGTTTCCAAAGAGATGAGGTTATCTACGAAGAAATTGCGAAAGTGGTTGTCGAAGCACTATCCAGAGTCGGCTCAATTTCTCAGCCAGCAAAAGAGCGCCATCTATTAATGCTCTGAGGGAAAAGGGTGCCAATCGCGTAGATAGTACTTACAAATAGACTCGTTACTGTGTCACTGACGGTAGCAGAGAATTGCTGGACCCAGTCATTATATTGATAAACCCCTTGAGTTGCACCGACTCCATAAAGAGCTGTATGAGCTACGCGGCAAACTGCTATTCCGAGTTCTGAAATTGCAAGCAATGCGCAGAAAGAGCGCGAAAGAGGTTCTACTGCTGAGATCGGAGTCATGGATCCTGTTTTTTAGGAAAAAGTTTAGCCTGTGTGGAGCTTTTTAGAAAAGGAGAGATCACTCGCTATCCTGTGAGATAGCGAGTTAATTGAATTACTGCTCCCCATCATAAATGACGACAGAGATCTCAGTCGCATCAGCATTTTGCATCACTCCAGCGGCAACCGTTTCAGCTGTGATAGAAACACTGCCTGCTGCTTTAGCTGCATAGCCAACAATCCGAGATGCCTGACCTGCACTTACCGATACGAAATAGTCC
>JAJFMM010000174.1 GCA_021772165.1 Chlamydiota bacterium
CGTTGCCACCTACGAAGTAGAGGTGACGGCCACGACGACAGAAACAAGTGCTACGTCAGGCCCACCTGTAGACTTTGTCCTGCGAGTTGAACGGGCATGCCACTGTACAATCGCTGGTGGACCACAGGAGATCCAATGCCGAGGTCCAGGTGAAAGCAGAGGAACAATTGAACTTGATACCGTTTTGAAAACAGCAGAGATCGTTACAGGTTCCGTCGCTCACCGACCACGAGTCCATACAATCATTGACCAAACGCCAACAAACACTCAATTCCCAAGCAGAACGATCTATGCCCACATCGACCGCCTTCCACCCCCACCGCCAGTGGAGACCACCATTGCGATGGTTACCAAAGAAATATCGCACGGCGTCTGGTATGCCTTGCCCAATATTGCTTGCTACCAGATAGAGACTGAATTGACGGTTGATGGCCCGTTTCCCGAAGGAACGAAACTCATTCTTGATCCTCCGCAGGGCATCTATCGCCTAGAGCTGAATCCCGACACACTTCGCGAAGGCACGCAAAAGATTGATCTTCTGGTGGCTGCGGCAGTCGAGCCGACCTCAACGGGGAACACGTATGCCATTAGTTTGACACCTCCGGCAGATACCAATCTGATTCGATTTGTTCCCCCGCAACCGCTGAACTTGGATCTCGTGGGTCCTCCACAGATTCGTCTAACTCCAGCGAGCAATGCGTATCGTACAGGCAGCTTTTCTACTACTGCCTACGACACTGATACGATTGCGTCAGTTCCATGTCTCCTTGAGCTTGAGGGGCCAGTAACCGGTCCATTTATCAAACAGCTCAGACTGTCGGTGGCCGCAGACGGTGTCAGCAAAGGAATTGGAGCAGTAAAGCCGTACCAAACGTTTTCATTGCCGTTTCCCCTAAGTCTTCAAGATTCACAGCCCTATTTCGTCGACCACGTTGAGCAATCTTCCATCGAAGTGCACCCGATTGTGTCTACGCCCGTCGTCGAGTCGGACACCTTCCAGGTAAGCATCACCAAGTACGCACCGTTCAAACGACATCTACTGATCGGACTGACAGTTCTCTGTCTCATTGGTACGCCTTTTTGCATCGCAAGGTTGATTCACGGCCTTCGAATCGTACCCCCTCCTGAGCTGGAGGATGATTGAAATGACAGATCCTAATCAATATTGTTCAACAGTTATTGTCACACATCAAGTCTTGTCTCTCTTGGATTCAACATCCTGGGACACGTTGCTGCTTATCGGTTTGATTGTTAGCTCGATCGGTGGTCGCATTGCTTGGCTGTTTCCCATAGCTTGGCACATTGCTCCAAGACTCGGTTTCTTGACAGCAGTTATCTACCTGTTGCTACACATCAACGGCTACTATGCAGACATAAACACCCTATCTATTTGGGGAATGAGTTATAGAACACTTCTAGTCGGTCTTATTTCGCTTGGGATGTGGTGGCTGTCCCTCTCGATCTTGACACTGATTCCCCTACTGTTCGGCCTTCCTATCGTGAGCCGTGTCCATATCACGCTATGCCAACACCGTATTGATGGCCGTCGTAGGATTACGCTGTGGCTGGATGACGAGGAGAAATCCCACGATGGATTCTGACTCTCCGGTATTCATTGATTGGCTCAGCCAGTTTCTGGTCATGATCGACGAAGGCAGTGTGTTTCGTTTGCTGCTGCTGTCGGTAACCATGATGTGGATTGGAGAAAAAGTTGCGCACGGACGCTTAAGAGCGTTTCAGAGGGGCAATATCGCCAGTGTGGGAGCGATGATGTTTTACTGGACATATGGTTGGTTCCGATTCGGAGGATTCACACCTGGCATTCTGCTCTTCATTGCTTGGCGGGGCATCCTGATGGGAGGCCTAACGCTGGGGCCGGCTTGGATGCTATTTGCGGTCATGGATTTCGTTTCTGAGAAGTGGATTCAGCCCATACGCTGGCGAGTCCTACAACGCCGCATGGAGTGGCGTAGGACGTGGCAATCTATGAGGGAAGAAAGACGCCAACGTCAAGAACAGAAGGCGATTGATGCGGAATATGAAGCCAGTAGAGAAGACCGCGAGCGAGCCGAGCAGGTTGAAGCGGCAGCACGCCAAGAAGTCGAGGAATCCCGAAAGACTTTCGACCGCGATCTGCGGCGAATAAGGATGGAGCTGACACTCCTCTACAACAAACACCGCAAAGAGCTTGAGACTCGTTTGCCAGCAGCGGATTTCGCCTACTTGCTGGAGGCCCTTAGTATCGAAGTGTCATACGCAGATCTTCGCAAACGGGGTAAGGCAATTAAGACGTGTATGGAAGATATCGTGACCGTATCGGGAGATTCGACGACAGACAGAACGAGGGGCAGCAAGTTAGAGCGCATCAAGCAACTAGCTGACGAGGCGGATGAACTCCAAGAAGGTATTGCCCGGTTCGATGACGAAACGAGAGAGACCCTCGAAAGCCTGCTGTACGAGTCGAAGACGCAAAAACTCAGTGAACTACTGTCCGAGTGACAATCATAGGAGAACAGGACAATGTTGAAACGCCATGTGAAGTTGGGGCAAGATTTGCAGAGCAAGAAAAGCCTTCTGTTCAATATCTGCAACCTCATCCGTCACTTGTGGGTGATGGGGGCAACAGGATCTGGCAAGACGGTCTTTCTCATTCGACTGTTTGCTGAACTCGTTCGTCGGGGTTCATGCTGCATTATCGTGATCGACAAGATGGGGGGGCTCGCTCGCGAAGCTGAGAAGTTCCTCGTCTCACGACATTGTCCAGCATCCGCAAGGCAACGCGTGCTAATCATTCGGCCTGCGAACGAAGAGCATGTGTTTCCACTATTTCCCATCGACCCTACCACTGGAGCCTCAGAGTTTTTTCAAGTCGAACGCACTACCGATCTCGGCATGCGTTTGTGGCGCTCGCAAGACATGGCACTACAGGCAAGGCTCCGTAAGTGGAGCTTCAATATGCTCTTTGCCATGATGCAACTATTTCAGAACATTCGTCCTACCGAGTATCTGCTCAATCCTCGCTCAGAAGAACACGAGCCGCTGTTACGCCGATTGACTGGTCGAGTCCGCCATGAATGGTCAGAGATCCTCAACGCTAAGGGCTCGGAGCCGACTCGCATCCTGGAGAGCGTGCGGAATCGATGGTCGATCTTCTATGAGTGCCCACAATTACGACGAATGACCACTACAACTCACAACCACTTAGACATCACGGCCTTTCGCCAGCAGAAAAAGATTGTCATTGTCGACCTTTCTCCTGGGAACAACCAGCTCACCGGCATGGTCGCCAACGGCATCGCCGGGATGATTATCAACGATACGCTCAGCTCAGCTCGCGTCGCCAATTCATGCGGACTTTCATTACCGGAGACAGTCGTCTTTCTGGATGAATTCCAGGACTTCGTTTCCAAAGACTTGGAAGAAGCTTTGCCACAAACACGTCAATTAGGGCTGAGTTTTGTATTTTCACATCAAAGCATGTCACAGCTGCAGCAAGGCGAAGTGGACATGTCGGAGATCGTTTGGCAAGCACAGACTCAGGCATTCTTCCGTAACTACGGTGTTGACGGAGATGTGGTCGCTGAGGAGAAGGCGGTTTATGAGTACGACGAGAATGAGATCAAGGACAAACGCACAACGCAACGTCAACGTGTCGCAGGTCACGAAACGAGACTAACGCGGGGTGGGGGTGAAGCAGCCACTTCATCCAATACACACACTGACCAGATGCAAAAAGGGAGATCGCGTGGTTTCAATCGCCCGTTAGGACACGAACCGGGTTCTCAATCGATCAGTGATACTGACAACACATCCCACGCTGACGTAATTGGGACAAGCTCAGGAGAGTCTCATCAGACTAGTTGGCGAGAGACACTTGTGCCGAAGCTGGAAGATTTCGAAGAGGTTACTGGTTTAACCTACCGACAGTTCGACGAAGTCCAGAACGTCAATCGACGTAGAATGCGGCAACTGCCAGTGGGCCAATGCTTTTTCAAGGCGGCGGATGACTCACAGTTTCGACATCTCGGCGTCAATCCCCTCTTCATTCGTGATACATCATATATCCGGGATCAGGTGGCAGAACTTGAAGAAGCAAACTTCGCGTCTGATCTGTTTATCCCATCGTCCACCATCGACCGCGAGGACGAGCTGCTACGACAGCAGATTCTTTGCAATGGACCCCTACGAATTGATCCATCCTCTTGTTCCATCCCTAACGATACCGATGCTCCGCATGCGTCTAACGAAGAGGATGAGGACACCAGCGTATTCGGATAGAGATGTGCCTTGCGTGAATTGACTGTTGTTTGACGAACGATTTACAAATCGATAATCACAGTGACCGATTGATG
>JAJFMM010000175.1 GCA_021772165.1 Chlamydiota bacterium
ATTTATGCGTAAACTAAACAGAATTCTTGTCACCGGCGGCGCCGGTTTCATCGGCTCGGCTTTCATCCGATGGCTGTTCAGACTCCCCGGATTCGAGGGGCATGTTCTCAATCTCGATAAGCTCACCTATGCAGCCGATCTGTCTCTCCTAAAAGCCGTCGAGGGCCACCCCCGCTACCGCTTTATGCAGGGAGATATTCTCGATCAGCCTCTGGTAGAATCCCTCTGCGAGCAGTACGAAATTGATGCGATTGTGCACTTTGCAGCAGAATCGCATGTCGATCGAAGCATCTCATCGGCTAAGCCCTTCATCGAAACCAATGTACAAGGAACGCTCTCTCTTCTCGAGACGGTGCGCAAGTTTCCCGAGATCCATTTTCATCATGTCTCGACCGATGAGGTCTATGGCGCTCTTGGTGAAAGCGGCTCCTTTCACGAGCAGTCGCCCTATCGACCGAATTCACCGTACGCCGCATCCAAGGCCGCATCCGATCATCTCGTCCGCGCCTTTGCATGCACCTACAATCTCTCCACCACGATCTCTCACTGCAGCAATAACTATGGCCCCGGGCAGCATCAGGAAAAATTGATTCCTCTGATGCTAACCCAGGCGCTCGCTAAAAAATCTCTGCCCGTCTATGGCCGCGGCGCCAACATCCGCGACTGGCTCTATGTCGAAGACCACGTAGAGGCGATCTGGAGTATCCTTTGCCGAGGCAAAAAAGGAGAGACGTACGATATTGGCGGCGGCGAAGAGCTGACCAATCTCAATCTCCTCAAACGCCTATTAGAAATTCTCTCTGATGAAACAGGTGAGGACCTGCGCACTTACCACGCTCTGATTCGTTTTGTCACCGATCGCCCAGGCCACGATTTTCGCTACGCCATCGATAGCTCGAAGAGTAGAGATGAGCTCGGCTGGGAACCGAAGAAGGGTCTCGATGCCGGCTTGAGAAAGACCATTCGCTGGTATTTACGGAAGACCAGGACAACTCCATTTCGCGTGACGGCAACAATTTCTTAAAAGAAATTGAAAAAATTGCTTACCTTGTCTTAACCTGCTTGCCTTAAAGAAAAGGAACAGGTTTTTTCATGATTAAGTCTATACGTACCGTTTTTCAGGCAGCGATTGGCTGCTTTTTTGTTGGGTTGCCCTCTGCGTTTTCGGTTCTTCCAGCCCCTCTACAAGATCACTGCCCCGTCGTTCTGGTCAATCGATCGACTGTAGATTCAACTAAGGTCTTTTTTGTCTGTCATGGCAATGATGAGAATGGCATTCCCTGCTTTTTGGTGCCCGATTCCACCACAGGGATCTGTGCAATCGTTTATCCAACTCCAACAGGCAGCCCGAGCTCTGCCAGTGTCAGTAAAAAGTTGTCCGAACTACCCTTGGCAACAGGAACAGGCATCACGGGTGTTGCTGGTACAGATCTTCGTATCATCTTTCTGCCTATCAACAGTGCATCAAGGGGTTATCTCTCCTTGAACGAACCGATGTATCTCGCGACCAAACTCAATCCGGCACTAGGTGTTTTAGGGGTGGATGACTCTTCGGTGACTTCGCTCTCAGATCCCAATTACTACACGTTCTACCAGGATTTCGAATTTGGACTCGTTCAGACGGACGTAACAACTTCTTTGTCGAGAATGTTCATCAACCTCTCTTGGGTCGACTATTTCTGCCTTCCCATGGAGCTCTTTGCATCCGAATATCCTCCCACAACTCCCATAACTCCCATTGCGATTCAGTTTTCTGCTCTTCCCTCAGGAACGGGGATCTCTCAGAATCGCGATGGGACAACCGGGCTCATTAGTGATATCAATTCCACCTCTACAGGATTGGGTCAGTTTCCAACTACCTGGGGACCGCTCTCTCTCCCTTTTTACGCAGACCCCTATAACGATACCACAGCCTTAACTACTCTCCGTGTGCTGGCGGCAAAAAACAGTTTGGGATTAGGCGCTAGTTCGAATCAGTTCAATGGTGCAAAGGTTCCGCAGACATTTTTCCCGGAAGACTATATCACGAGCACGAGCGCAGGACCTATGCCGGGGGTGAGTTTTCTAGATGCTCTATACACTCATTACCAAAGTGATACGCTCTATACCACGATCCACCCTGCGAATCTACCGGCTGCAGTCTATGCCATCACTTCCAATGCAAGCAACCTGGTGTTGACATTTACCGGACCGGGAGGCTCTGCGCCCAACTACACTCTGGATCTCTCCATGCTTACCACGGAACAGCTCTTAACCGGAGCGGACAGTGGAACCGATTGGCCCTACACTCTAACCGGAGGAACAGATTCTGCAGCTTATACAAATGAGTTGGATAAGCTGTTTAGTGGTCTTTTCACGATTGGCCAGCTGCCTCTTACCAGTCTTGCAACCTCTGCAACCTCTCCGCCAGGTCCTTTTGATAACAGCCAGTTCAATAGTACCGCGTCGCCCGGAGGCTTTGCGCAATTACCAATACCAACAGGTGGGACTACATCGTATTTCAATAATCCTCCTGGCTACACCTCGAATGGCCCTTGGTATAACCTCTATGATGTGGTGATTCACCAATTACCTGGACAACTTAGCAAGGGAATCATTCCGGGGGGTAATAATTCAACGCTGGGTCTCGGTTATGGCTATGACTTCGATGATCTACTGAACCTCGCGGGCTTAATCGCCTTGGATATCCAGGATCAATATGGAAATCCATCTATGGAAACAGGCGCAAAGCAACCTTTTATTGTGATGTCGATAGAGGCGTTGGATGCAGCGCTGGTCCCGGATATCAGGACGGATGCCTACTCCTATCCCGTTACGGTAGACGCTGCACCGAATGGAGTCGCGGTCTCTTTTTCTCATTACAATGGGACGGCCACTGTGGTGACGCCGGCTTCCACGACGGTACCCGTCTCGTTAGGAACCGTTGTCGTGGATGCAACGCACCCTTTTCAGGCGATATTTCTGTTCGATGGCGTTACTTATACGTACAATATCAATCTGAAGCGCCAGATCGTAACTCCATCCACTACAACGGCCACCTATTCCGCGGCTGATGAACAGTTTCAGGGTAGTTTCACCTTTACGGTCACCGGGCCTCAAGGAACTCCTTCCTTTACACTGGCTTACAATAGCTCGCCACCTACATGGCCGGGTTAATTCATATAAACAGGATGTCAGTTCTAACTGACATCCTGTTTTTACTTTGATGGTAAAGCCATTTTCTGAGATAGATTCAGAACATGCGACGATTCTATCTTTCTGCCTTTATCCTACACTCCAGTTTACTGGGGGCTGCCACTCTTACATGGAATGGCACAACAAATTCCATGAATACAGCTGCTAACTGGAGTCCTGCACAGGTTCCGGTCAATAGCGATGATCTGATCTTTCCGGCATCGGCTGCCTTTTTTAAAGCTGTCCTGAATAATATCTCCCCCACTTTTGCGACTCTTGGCAATCTAACGATTTCCGATGCTTATACATTTACAGGAGGTGGTTTCACTATTCCTACAGGTGATCATTTTCTGGTCTACGGGGGTTCCGGATCGAATATCAATGTTGGCCCTATCACTCTGACAGGAACCTGGAAGGTAAGCGGATTCGGAGCCTCTCCCGGCAATACGATCGAGAGTTCGATGTCAGGTGCCGGTGGTCTTACTGTTACGGGCTCTTATGTAGTTCTGAGCGGCGTTAACACTTACACAGGGGCGACGACACTCGCTACCGGTGCGACTCTTAAAGCCATGGGGGCAAGTGCATTTTCACCCTCATCTGCCTTCTCTCTGGCAAGTGGAGCCATACTCGATTTAAACAGTTTCAGTAATACTGTCGGTACTCTTACAGGTGTTGCGGCAGGCTCTGTTACCTTGGGCACAGCGACTCTGACGGTAACAAACACAGGTGCTATTGATTTTCCGGCGCCGATCTCTCCCGGTACCACAGTTGTAGGTGGCGGAGTTGCTTTGGGCACCGGTAGTACCGGAACCTTGACGCTCAGTGGCAATAATACTTACAGCTCAATGGCAACGCCCGGATCGACCAGTGTCGTTGCAGGTACGCTGAAAGCAGGATCTGCTACAGCCTTTGGATCCTATTCCAATGTGAGCGTATCGGCCGGAGCGTTCCTGGATCTCCATAACTTTGCCAATACATTCGGCACGCTCGCCGGTGCGGGTACGATTACACTCGGCTCGGCGACACTGACTTGCTCTCAGGGCGGCTCCTTTTCCGGTCCGATCAATGGAACCGGTGGTCTTTCACTTACTTCCTCGACTCTTACTTTGACAGGTGCAAACGGCTATACAGGAACAACGACGGTTCAAGGTGGAAGTACGTTGACCGTCAATGATCTCGGAGCGAGCGGCGCGCTGCTCTTTTCGACAGGTGGCGCAACCGTAAAAGCTGCGATGCCCTTTACGTTTGCCAATGCCGTTACATTGACCGGCGCAGGTGAATTCGATACAGATGGCAATACGGTTACACTCAGTGGAGCCGTTACTGGCCCCGGCGCTTTGACCAAGTCGGCCACAGCGGGAGTACTGATTCTCAATGGCGCGAATGGCTACACCGGACGGACGACCGTCAATGGTGGTACGCTAAGAGCGGGAGCCGCATCCACATCGGCCTTTGGTACCAATTCCTCTGTAGGCTTGACCGGAACGGTCGCTATTCCAGGCGTTCTGGATCTCAATGACAAAAACAACTCCATTTTAAGTCTCCGAGGAGCTGTTGATACATCCGTCACCCTGGGCACTGCGACGTTGACCATCAGTGGTGCCAGCGTAAATGACGCTTTCTATGGTATTATTTCCGGTACAGGAGACCTCGTTTCGAGCGGCGGTACGCTCTCTTTGCTGAAAACAAACACCTACACAGGAACGACCACCGTATCAGGCGGAGCAACTTTCAATACTCTGGACTTGGGGGCGACAACCGGCCTGACTTTTGGCATGGGGGGCGGTAATATTGAATTTGGGAGCGCGACCACGTCTACAGCGCCTCTTACGATCGATGGTCCTACCACCTTCGGCTCCAATACTTTTGATGTCACGCTCAGTGGTGCGATTGGCAATAGCGGAACAGCGAACCTGATCAATAAGCTCGGTTTGGGGACCTTGACTCTAACCGGAGCCAATACGAACGCGGCTCAGATTACGCTTGAGGGAGGCGTTCTGAATGTAGATTCTACCAGCTTGGGATCTACGACTGCGCTCGTTTTCGATACCTTCGGGGGGACTCTGCAGGCGGGTGGTGCGATGACAATTACGCAACCCATCACGTTGTCCGCAGGCGGTACCATCGATACGAATGGCAATGCCGTAACCATCAGCGGTCCTATTGGCACCGCCAATCCTTTTACCAAAACCGGCGCAGGTGTCCTCACCCTGTCAGGGGCGAACAACTACGCAGCGCGGACGTCGATCTCCGGTGGTACTTTGAAAGTCACACCGACCTCTTTCCCTACGGGATCGCAGCTTGTATTCCGAGGAACCGGTGGTACGTTCCAGGCAGATGCACCCTTTCCGACCATGACCTCTTCTGTTGTATTTATGGCGGACGGAACGATCGATACGAATGGCAATGACATGACAATCTCCGGAGTCATGGCAGGTCTTGCAGCCAATTCGTTTACCAAAGCGGGAGCGGGAACCTTAACGCTGAGTGGGGCGAACATCTACACCGGACCGACCAATGTCACCGGAGGAACACTAAAAGCAGCTGTAGCCACAGGCAGCGGAGCTTTTGGGGTGGGTTCTGCCGTAACGGTCAGCGCGGGCGCTACTCTTGACTTCGACACCTTTGCCAACTCCGTAGCCAGCCTCTCCAACTCGGGCACACTCCTGAGCAGTGCAACGATTACGACGGGGACCTTTACGCAAACAGCTGCCCCTGCCGCAACGACATTCAATTTCCCAAGCACGACAGTATCGCCTGTCGGAAACGTAGTCGCAACGGGAGCGATTGCCCTCGACGGACCTTTGACCGTCACGAGCACGGGCGGATTTGCAGGAGGAGCCTCTACTGAGGTGATCCTATTTCAATCCTCCGGAACGGGCAAACAGCTCACCGGTGCCTTCTCAACGACCACAGTACCTTTTGGCAAGATCAGTTATGATTATAGTGCCAACACAGTGACTTTAGGCGCCTCATCCACAGCTTGCGACGGTAACTGGGCAGCTGCTGCGGATGGCAACTGGGCGACCATGGGCATCTGGGCTACATGCGTACCTGGCCTCGGCGCTACAGCGGATCACGACACAGCGACCTTTGGTACCGTGGGGGCAGGAACTGTT
>JAJFMM010000176.1 GCA_021772165.1 Chlamydiota bacterium
GGCGAAGGCCTTGAGGCAATTTTTCGCGCTGTCGGACGCGCTCTACGCGAGCAGCCTGATCTCTTTGCTCTCTTCCCTGTGCACCCGAATCCTGCCATTCGAGATGCCATTGAGAAAACAGGCCTAGCCTTTACTCACAACCTCCTTCTGCTCGACCCTCTCTCCTATTCCGATCTTGTATTTGCGCTCGATGCTGCGGATTTTGTAGTTACCGATTCAGGTGGCATCCAGGAAGAGGCAGCGAGCTTGAACAAACCCGTTGTCCTCCTGCGCCAAGAGAGCGATCGACCGGAAGCAGCGTGCTGCATGGTCGGTGTGAATGAGAAGAAGATTATTAGAGAGATCCGTCGTCTTGCAGAGAACCCCCTACAAAAACCCGATCAGTGCCTTCCCTTTGGAGATGGGACGGCGGGCCAGCAGATCGCTATGATCGTTCAAGATCTCCTGGAGAACGCATTATGTTGAGAGTCCTCGTTGGAAGTCCGATCCGTCAAAAACCTGAGATCTTACGCGAATTTTTAGCCTCTCTCTCCTCTTTGGAGCAGACGAGCTACACGCTACATTTCTGCTTCATCGAAGATAATGTCCTCCCCGAATCAACCAAGCTACTCGAAGAGTTTGCCAAAGAGCATCCTTGCGAAATGATCATCCCGGCCGTTGCCCCCGATGCTCAATACATCTGTGATGAGTATACGCATCACTGGAAAGAGGCAAATGTCTGGAAGATAGCAACATACAAAGATCAGATCATCGAAAAAGCGCGCGAGGGAAACTACGACTACCTCTTTTTCGTCGATTCAGACCTTGTGCTACATCCCAAAACTGTTGAGCAGCTCATCGCCTCTAAAAAAGATATCCTCTCCAACATTTTCTGGACGAAATGGGCGCCTAATCAGATGCCTCTTCCTCAAGTCTGGGTCTCCGATCACTACACGCTGTTTGAAAGAGGCATCGCAGAGCAGATTACAGAAGCTGAAGCCATAAAACGTCAGAACGCCTTCTTGGAGATGCTACGTATTCCAGGTGTCTACCAAGTCGGCGGTCTAGGCGCGTGTACACTGATCTCAAAAGCAGCCCTGGACAAAGAGATCAGCTTCCAGCGCATCTACAATGTGAGCTTCTGGGGCGAAGATCGCCATTTTTGCGTGCGCGCCGTAGCCCTCGGCCTCAAGCTGCACGTCGATACGCACTATCCAGCCTACCATATCTATCGCGAAACAGATCTCCCCGGCGTCGCAGAGTACCGTAGCCAGTGTAAACAACAAGGGCCACGGATCACCCTCTCGATGGTCGTGCGCAATGAAGAGAAGCGCTACCTCCGCCGCGTGCTGGAAAGTGCGCGCAACTACATTACCGATGCAGTGATCATTGACGACGCAAGCCACGACAGAACCGCCGAGATCTGCGAAGAGATTCTCAAAGATATCCCGCTTAAACTAATTCGCAATACCAGCTCGAAATTTTCCAATGAAGTCTCTCTAAGAAGCCAGCAGTGGACAGAGACGCTCAGCGTGAACCCCGACTGGATTCTCTCCCTCGATGCCGATGAGATCTTCGAAGAGAGAGCTGCAACCGAAATGAAAAAACTCGCCGCTGATCCCAACGCAGACAGCTTATTCTTCCGCCTCTACGACATGTGGGACGAAGAGCACTACCGCTCGGATCAGTACTGGTGCGCTCACCTGCATTTCCGCCCCTTCATGATTCGTAATAGACCGGGGATGCGCTTCAAATGGAACGAGATGGCGCAGCACTGCGGCAGGTTTCCCGCTCTCGAAGTCTCTAAAGCGAAACGCTCCGAGCTGCGCCTCAAGCACTACGGCTGGGCAAAGCGAGAAGATCGCGAAGAAAAAGCGCGTCGCTATCAGGAGCTCGATCCAGATGCGAAGTATGGCTGGAAGGAGCAGTACGACTCTATTTTAGATAATAATCCCCAACTCGTCCGCTGGACGGAAGGACTATAATAATGACACAAACAGCAGACTATCCACGCTTAAACGAGATCGCTCTTCGATCCGGTACCGACAAAGCATCCAACTGGCACGACTACATGAATGTCTATTCGCGACATTTTGATTCTCTTAAAGAGCAGCCGATCAAGTTTCTAGAGATCGGCCTTTGGGAAGGCGGCAGCGCGAAACTCTGGGAAGAGTACTTCACGCAGGCTCAATTGCACTTCATGGATATCTCTTTCGACGCCCTGAAATTCCGATCGGGCCGCTCCCACTACCACCTCTGCAATCAAGAGAGCCAGGAAGAGCTCAACAACTTCGTGCAAACGGTCGGCGGCGACTTCGATGTGATCGTCGATGATGGCGGACACACCGCCAGACAGCAGCTAACGAGCTTCAGCATCCTCTTTCCGCAGATGAAGAGCGGAGGCATCTACATCATCGAAGACCTACACTCCTCCTACTGGGGCGGCACAGGACCCGGCTCGACGATGTACTTTCTCAAAGCGCTGATCGACGAAGTGAACTTCATCGGCGCCAGAACAGGAAAAGCGGGTCTGGCAGACCATCCTCCGGAGATACAAGCCGAGCTGAACTTCTACCGCAAAGAAGTGCAGTCGATCTCCTTCTATAGCAGCGTCGCTGTCATCGAGAAGAGGTAAACAATGCAACTCGAAGAGACACTCCAAAGCAAGATGATCCTCTGCACAGGTCCCTCCTTCGGGCGCAAAGAGATGCTCAAAACCGTTACCGAGAGAGATCAAGAGATCATCCCCTTTAAAAAGATCTTTCTCGCGACCAACGACCCTGCCAATCTAGACCTACTGTTTGGAGACCAGAAACCTGTGGTTGAGCTGCTTGAACAAAAAGGCAAGCAGCTCGATTGCATCAACTGCATCATCCGAACAATCCATAACGTTGTCTCCGATCCGGAATGCGAAGACGATGACATCATCCTCTTCAAGCACGAGTCTGTCTACATCAGCGACATGCACCTCGTAAGCCAAGCCGTCGGAAAGATCA
>JAJFMM010000177.1 GCA_021772165.1 Chlamydiota bacterium
GCGAAATCACAATCGATACTTCAGAACAAGAGCGCATCCAGATCACAGGGCAAACGATCCGAGAAGAGATTCAAGCAGCAGATGCAGATGCATTAACTCTCCGATCCTCTGTCGTTACATTTATGGGGCACGTCGACCACGGCAAAACAAGCCTGATCGACTCCATCCGCAAATCCAATCGCGCGGCAGGAGAAGCCGGTGCGATTACCCAGCATATCGGCGCCTTCAAAGTGCCTACGAGTGCAGGCAATGTCACCATTTTAGACACTCCTGGCCACGAAGCGTTTACTGAAATGCGCTCTCGCGGTGCCAACGTCACAGACATCGTCGTTCTCGTTATTGCCGGTGACGAAGGAATTAAAGCACAAACAGATGAAGCGATCACCCAAGCACGTGAAGCCAATGTGCCGATCCTCGTCGCCATAAATAAAAAAGACAAGCAGGGCTTTGATCAAGAGAAGATTTACAGAGAACTCGCTGACAGAGACCTTCTTCCTGAATCATGGGGCGGAACGATCATCACTGTGAACTGCTCCGCATCGGATGGAGAAGGCGTCAAAGAGCTTCTGGAAATGATTGCTCTTCAAGCCGAGATCCAAGAACTCAGAGCCGATGAGAGTGCCAGAGCACGAGGAACCATCCTCGAGTCGGAAATGCATAAGGGCATGGGAGCCGTTGCTACGGTCCTCGTTCAAAACGGAACACTTCGCAAAAATGATGCGATTGTTTTCGGACACTTCTCAGGACGCATTAAAACAATGCAGAATGATGCTGGCCAGCACATCGAAACAGCGGGCCCATCTACACCTGTCAAGATCACAGGTCTTTCTGAATTAGCGGAAGCCGGCGAAGAGTTCATCGTCGTTAAAAATGAAAAAGAAGCGAAAGAGCTAGCCCAAGCAAGAACTGTCGGACACCAGCGTAACTTGATGTCTCAGTCTAAGATCAGCAGCCTCGATAAGATGACGGCAAAGAGAGAAAGCGGCGAGATGAAAATCCTGCCGGTGATCCTACGTGCTGACGTACAAGGATCTCTCGAAGCACTTAGAAATTCTCTACTCAAAATCCATTCTAAGAAAGTTAGATTGGAGATCGTTAATGAGAGTGTAGGCGAAATTTCTGAATCAGACATCGATCTAGCCAGCGCATCGAAATCGACCATCCTCGGCTTCCATACACGCATCGAAAGCCGTGCAGAAGATCAGATCAAACAGAAGAAAGTAGCCGTCATCCAGCACGACATCATCTACCATCTCGTCGATGAGATCAAAGTGCGCATGCGCTTGCTGCTAGACAAAGTCGAAAAAGAAGAAGAGATCGGTGAAGCTGAAGTTAGAGCCGTCTTCAAATCGTCTCAACTAGGACTGATTGCAGGCTGTCAGGTTACCGATGGAATCATCAAACGAAACAGCTTTGTACGCCAACAGCGCAAAGGAGAGATCATCTGGAAAGGAAAAGTCGGCTCCCTCAAGCGTGTTAAAGAAGACGTCAAAGAAGTCTCGAAAGGCCTCGAATGTGGAATCCTCCTCGATGGACAGACGGACGTTAAGGAAGGTGATATCTTCCAAGCCTACGAAATCACTTATCACGAACAAGATATTTAAAGCCGATGAAAAAACAACGTATCTATCGCATCAATTCTCTTCTCAAAGAAGTCATCTTCGAGGTGATTCACGAAAGTGTGCGTAACCCGCACATCAATACTTTCGTCACAGTCACCAAAGTTGATACATCAGCAGACCTGCATCACGCTAAGGTCTACATTAGCCTCATTGCCACCGAAGAAGAGAAAGAGAAAGTTCGAGACGCTCTAGAGACAGCTGCTGGATTCATCGCAGTACATGCATCAAAAAAAGTTACGATGCGCTATTTCCCGCAGCTTACTTTTAAAATCGATCATTCTGCTGATGAACATATGCGCATTGAGTCGATTCTCAACGATATCGAAGATGAACGCAAAATACGCGCGGACGCTGACCCTTCCGCCGATCCTGCTGAATAGGGCTTTTCGTGGTAAAGCAACCCAAAATCGAAACACCCGCATTCTGCGGCATCCTGCCGGTACATAAAGCTACAGACACAACGTCTTTCAGCCTCATTTCGATGATGCGCAAACGCACCCAGATTGATAAAATCGGCCATGCCGGAACACTCGATCCCTTTGCTACCGGTGTGATGATCCTCCTGATCGGGCGCCTCTATACCAAACTCTCAGATCGTTTTCTCACCGCCGACAAACAATACCATGCAACCATTCGCTTCGGAGAGACCACGGACACCTACGACTCAGATGGACAGATCATCTCTACCTCAACTCGCGTCCCAACTGCCGAAGAACTAGACCTAGCCCTGCGCTCCTTCCAGGGAGATTGCAAACAGATCCCACCAATGTACTCTGCTAAGAAAGTCAACGGCAAAAAACTCTACGATCTAGCTAGAAAAGGCGTAACGATTGAACGCGAGCCCGTCAATGTACGTCTCTCCACACAGCTACTCTCCTATACTTATCCAGAAGCAGAGCTACTCATCGATTGCAGCAAAGGCACCTACATCCGCTCGCTGGCATACGATCTAGGTGAAATGCTCGGCTGCGGCGCACACCTCTCTGCCCTAACCCGCACCAGATCGGGAACCTTTTGCCTGGAAGAGTGTGTGCCTCAAGAGATGCTGCGTGACCCTGATTTTGACTTCAAACCTTACTTGAGAAAAAGCCTATGACAGCACTGACCATTGGTGTATTTGACGGCGTCCACCGAGGCCATCAACATCTCTTTCAAGTGCTGGCAAATAAAGGATCCCTTATCCAGGCGATCACCTTCTCCAATCATCCCGCTGAAGTCCTGAAACCCAGCGCAACTCCCCTACAGCTCACCCCCCTACCGCTTAAACTGGCTCTTCTCGAAGATGCGGGCATTGAAAAGACCCATGTGCTCTCCTTCACACAAGAGCTGGCAGAGCTCTCTTATACAGATTTTCTAGCCCCCTACTCTATGGAGCATCTCATTGTTGGAGACGATGCCGCCATCGGCCGCGGCCGCCTAGGCACACCCGATGCCTTGAGACTCCTGGGACTCCAAAAAGGCTTTCAAGTACACGTTGTTCCGAAACTTCAAGATAGAGCAGAGCCCCTCTCAAGCACGCGTATTCGCGCAGCTGTGGCTCAAGGCAATCTGGAAGAAGCGGAGCGCCTGCTTGGACGCCCCTACTGTTTTATGATGAGCAAAGCAAAACTCTATGCAGCTCTACCTCCCGATGGAAACTATCCTGTCTGGGCCCATTCGCCGGCAGGAATCATTTCAACGACTCTTAAAATTCAAAACCGTATCCCATCAGTACACCTCGAATCTCCTCAGCTGATTAGCTTCGGACCAAACCTCAAACCCGGAATCTTCGATCGCTTATGTCAACAAACCTCTCTAGCGGCATTGTAGGTCTACCAAACGTTGGTAAATCTACTCTCTTCAACGCTCTGACCCGCAAAGGCGTCCCTTCTGAAAACTACCCTTTCTGTACGATCGACCCCAGTGTCGGCATCGTCACTGTTAACGATCCGCGCCTACAGGTCCTCTCCGATCTCTCCAGCAGCAAAAAACTGATCTATGCAATGATCAGCTTCGTCGATATCGCCGGCCTTGTCAAAGGAGCCGCACAAGGAGAAGGCCTCGGCAATCAGTTCCTCTCGCACATCCGTGAAACGGACGCCATCGCGCAAGTCGTTCGCTGCTTTGAAGACGATCAAGTGATCCACGTCTCAGGGCGCATCGATCCGCTCGATGATATCGAAGTGATCACACTTGAGCTCATCCTCGCAGATCTGCAGATGGCAGAAAACAGCTTGATCAAAGTCGAAAAGCAGCTGAAATCCAAAAAGGATCTGCAGCCATCCGTTAACTTCTTACAAAAAGCAAAAACACATCTCGACCAGAGCCTGCCGATGCGCAGCTGCCCGCTTACTGATGAAGAGATGGAAATTGCAAAAAAATACCCCTTCATCACTCTGAAAAAAGTGCTCTACATCGCGAATGTCGGAGAAAATGACCTCCCGTCGATGGAAAACCCACTTGTTGAAAGAGTCCGCACGTTTGCAGAGAAAGAAGGCAGCATCGTAGTACCCGTCTGCGCACGCCTCGAAGAAGAGCTCTCGCAGCTATCAGAAGAGGAGAGCAAAGAGTACCTCGATACACTCGGACTCGAGCAGTCGGGACTCGATCGCATCGTCAAAGCGACCTTCGATCTACTCGGCCTGATCACCTTTTTGACGACAGGAGAGATAGAGACTAGAGCTTGGACGATCCGCAAAGGAATGACTGCTGCAGAAGCTGCAGGCAAGATCCATTCTGACATTGAAAAAGGATTTATCCGTGCGGAAGTGGTCTCTTATAATGATATGGTCCAGTATAAGGGACGCGTAGGCGCCCGTGAAGCTGGCAAAGCTCGTGCAGAAGGACGAGACTATATTGTCAAAGATGGGGATGTGATCCTCTTTTTCCATAACTAATTATGATCTCGTATACGGATTGTTTAAACCAGCTCTATCGACTCTCAAAAGGAGATACGATCCGTAGTCTCTCCAATATGGAGAGACTCTGCGCGCTGTTTGACAATCCGCAAGAGAGCTTTTCCGTAATCCATGTCGCAGGCACGAATGGAAAAGGCTCCGTCTCTGAAAAAATTGCCAAGGCACTAGAATTACAGGGCTATCGAACAGGCCTCTACACCTCTCCGCACATCGAATGCTTTTGTGAGCGCATCCGCCTTGATGGCGCACAGATCGAGCAAGAGGATGTCGCCGCACTCTACTCTGAAATTCAGCAAAAGATAGACTTTCCTTGCACCTTCTTTGAAATTACCACGCTGATCGCCTTTCTCTATTTTCAAAGGGAGCAGATCTTCATAGCCGTCATCGAAACAGGACTCGGAGGCACGTGGGATGCGACCAACGTCGTCACACCTCTCCTCTCTATCATCACTTCCATTGGTCTCGATCACAAAGAGATCCTAGGCTCTACGCTCGAAGAGATCTGCAAAGCGAAAGCTGGTATCATTAAACCGGATACTCCCGTCGTCATCGGACCGAGCGTTCCCTACTCCTCGATTCGACCACTCGCCACCTCAGAGCTCTATCAATCGGAAGAAAAGAGTGACTACGAGCTGGAAAATCAAGAGATCGCACAAATTGCGCTACGTATCATTGCACGCGATTTCCCTCTCGACGCGAAAGCAATTGAAGAGGGCATCAAAGTCAAACCGCCCTGTCGCTTTGAACAGCTCGCCCTCAGTAAACCGGTGATACTAGACGTAGCTCATAATCCTCCGGGCTTTGAGAGACTCATCGAGCTTTTACATAAAGAATTTCCGGAGCACGCCTTTCGCTTTGTCTGCGGCTTTTCAAAGAACAAAGCGATTGAAGAGTGCGCAGCCCTGATCCAGCAGTACGCCTCTGCCATCCATCTCGTCAGCGGCTCTCACGAAAAACTCGTTTCGGTTGAAGCGCTAAGAAAAGTTTTCCATACCGCGCTACCGGAACCATCGATTGCAGAGGGAATAGAACACGCCCTGCAAGCCCCGAGTGAAAAACCTGAGGTCCTCGTGATTACAGGATCTTTTTTCATTATGGCAGAGGCAAAAAAAGCACTTACATAATCTATCCTGCCCGCGCAGCGGATCCTGCCGCCGAAGGCGATCCTGTAGGCGCATAGCGCCCATCCTGTTTTTGAATCTGTTGGTCCCACAGAAAAGAACAAGATCGCCTTCGGCGGCAGGATATGCAGGATCTTCTTGTTAACTTGACTCCCATTTTCCTCTAAGATAGTCTTTTACCTGCATGGCAGAAAAAACCGAAAAGGCGACCCCCAAGAAGCTGCGAGACGCTCGCAGAAAAGGACAGGTCGCTAAATCCCAAGATTTCCCTTCCGCAATCACCTTCGTCGTCTCGATTACGATGGCACTGTCTATGGCGAACTATCTCTTTAAGCTGATCGGCGGATTCATGGTCGAAATGCTTAAACAAGTAGCCCACAATGAAGGTTTTGAAGATAGAGCCGGCGGTTACCTGATGCAAGCCCTGGATGTGATCGCACGATCGAGCCTGCCACTCATGGGAATGGTGGCTCTCGTCGGAGTCCTGGTCAACTTTCTCGTCATCGGTCCCGTCTTTTCCTTAGAGTCGATGAAATTCAATCTGAAAAAACTCAATCCGATTGAAGGCATCAAGCAGAAATTCAAAGTGAAGGTGTTCGTTGAACTGATCAAGTCGTGTCTCAAGATCTCGGGAGCTGCCCTCATCATCTTTTTCGTTATCTGGGCCGCTCTACCGAAAATCATCACAACAGTGATGATGCCGCCTATCGCCAGTATGCAAATCGTCGATGACTTTCTTGTTAAAGTGGCAGTTCAAGTGGGCATTTTTTTTCTTTTGATTGCGATTTTTGACCTCTTTTTCCAAAAAGCGCAATTTGCAAAAGAGATGAAAATGGAAAAATTTGAGGTCAAACAGGAATATAAAGACACGGAAGGCGATCCTCAAATCAAAGGAAAAAGAAAAGAATTGGGTCGAGAAATAGCCTATCAGGATGGACCTAAAGCCGCAAGGCGTGCAAAAGCGATCATCACCAATCCAACGCATATCGCTGTTGCACTGCAATATAACCCTGAAGAAGAGCCCGCTCCGTTGATTCTCACAATGGGCGCAGGCGTCCTGGCAGAAAGGATCATAAAAATCGGACTCGAAAACAAAGTCCCAATCATGCGAAATGTAGATTTAGCGAGGGAGCTGTACACGAAAGGTACAATTTCGCATTATATTCCTGAAGACACATACGATGCAGTGGCGGAAATATTGAAGTGGATTAAATCTCTCGAAGAAAATCCCGACATTAATAGGGAGCTTCTCTTTTGAAAAAATTTATAAACTCCATGACCCGGATGCTGGGCGGAGAAAAAACTCTTAATGCAATTAGCGGATCGAGCGATCTAGTATTGGCTCTCGCGATCATCAGTATCATCATGATGCTGATCTTCCCCGTCTCTCCGCACGTTATCGACGTTCTGATCTCACTCAACCTCATGGTCTCCATCGTCCTGATTTTCGTGGCGATCTATATTCAAAAGGCCGTGCAGCTATCCATCTTTCCATCGCTGCTGCTGTTGACGACTCTCTTTCGCCTCGGAGTTAACATCTCCTCGACACGTCAGATTTTGCTCCACGCAAACGCGGGTAAGATCATCTTCGCCTTCGGTAACTTCGTCGTCGGTGGCAACTATGTCGTCGGAGCCGTTATCTTCCTCATCATTACCATCGTGCAATTCATCGTCGTCACAAAAGGTGCCGAGCGTGTCGCTGAAGTCGCCGCCCGCTTCACCCTAGACGCCATGCCCGGTAAACAGATGAGTATCGATGCCGACCTACGATCCGGCGTCATTGATACACAGCAAGCGCGTGAACTCCGCCTAGGCCTCGCTAAAGAGAGCCAACTCTACGGAGCCATGGACGGAGCGATGAAATTCGTGAAGGGAGACGTCATCGCCGGTATCGTGATCGCCCGCATCAACATCGTCGGGGGACTCATCATCGGAGCCACCATGCCTGGGATGCCGCTGGCCCAATCGGCAAAAATTTACCCCCTCCGATCCATTGGTGACGGTCTCGTCTCGCAAATCCCCTCTCTGATGATTGCGATCACAGCCGGTATCGTGACCACGCGCGTCTCTTCTGACCGCAAGGACTCTCACCTCGGCAAAGAGATCACTGACCAGATCCTCAAGCAGCCTAAAGCGCTGATGATCGGTGCAGCTGTACTCTTTATGATGGCCTGGATTCCCGGCTTTCCTACCATAGTCTTCATCATCCTCTCCATTATGCTCGGTGTTACAGGCTACGTCGTCTGGACAAATATGCGCCGTACCGCGGCTAAGGCCGCCGCCGGCATCGGAGCGACCGACGTAGATGTCGAGGGCCATTCGCTGGTGCGCGGTGGACGCGACGATTTCGCCCTGACCCTACCGGTCGTATTAGAGCTCGGCACTAATCTCTCGCACGTGATTCGCAAAGACAAGCAAGGCCTCACCTTTATCGATCAGATGATTCCCAAAATGCGCCATACCCTCTACCAAGATTTTGGGGTGCGCTTTCCGGGAGTACACGTCCGCACCGACTCACCCGCTCTCGAAGAAGACGAGTATGCAGTGCAGCTGAACGAAGTCCCGATCGTCAGAGGAAGAATCATGCAGAAGAGTCTTCTTACTAATGAGACGGAAGAGAACCTAAGACGCTATAACATACCGTTTACGGCAACGCAAAGCTCACTCGGTATGCCCTCGCTCTGGGTCGATGAGAAGTACCGCGAAATGATGAAAAAAGCGAACATCCGCTTCTGGACAGGCCCCGAAGTGATGATCTTGCACCTCTCTCGCTTCTTCCGCCAATACGCAAGCGAGTTCATCGGCATCCAGGAAGTGCGAGGCATCCTCGAGTTCGTCGAGCGCTCCTTCCCCGACCTCATCAAAGAAGTTACTCGACTGGTCCCTCTGCAGAAGTTGACAGAGATCATGAAAAGACTCGTACAAGAGCAAATCTCGATCCGAGATCTTCGTACCATCCTCGAGTCGCTCAGCGAATGGGCTCAAACAGAAAAAGACACCGTCCTGCTCACAGAATACGTCCGCTCCTCGCTACGCCGCTACATTAGCTACAAATACTCACTCGGCCAATCGGTACTCTCCGTCTATCTGCTCGATCCGGAAATCGAAGACATGGTGCGCGGAGCGATCAAACAAACATCTGCCGGCTCCTACCTTGCACTCGATCCCGACTCCGTACAGCTCATTTTGCACTCGATGCGAAGCACCATTCAGCCAACGCCTCCCGGAGGCCAGCCGCCAGAACTCCTCACCGCGATCGACGTACGCCGCTTCGTGAGAAAACTCATCGAAGCAGAGTTCCCCGATCTACCTGCGGTATCTTTCCAAGAGATCGTCCCTGAAATCCGCATCCAGCCTCTTGGCCGGGTACAGCTCACATAAGAGAGGGGTTGAATGTCCGACGCACGCGCTTCCGGAGCCTCCCCCGTCAATCCCAATTCACTCCGTCATCTGCAAGAAGCCGCGAAAGAAGAAGGCGTACGCCAAAGCGAAAGCAGTGAAGACTTGGAGCAATGGGCCGAGCTCGACGCCTTCAATCCTATGGCGATGATGCGCCGCTTCAAACCACTTACCGAATTCAAACAAAAAGAAAAGACGGAAGAGAAAAAAGTAGAAGAAGAGCAGCAGATCCTCGAAGTTGAAAAGAGCGAAGAGACCGCAGCGCGCTTCCAGCGCAATAACGAAGAGCTCCATGCAAAAACACTACTCATTTTGCAATCTCGTACCAACGCCTCCGATACGGCGGATGAGATGCTCGAGAAAATCCTCAACACCTACCCCGATCCGGCCCTTGCCGACGAAGCCCTCGACTTTCTTCTCGAAACCACTTCCAATGCGCAGAAAGCGGAAATCCTCCGCGAAGCCAAAGAGAAATTCAACCTCCGCTACGAAAGAGAGATCAAAGCCGGTAGAAACATGGGCGCAGAGGCGCGCGAGTTTTCTAAAGAAGGCCTTGGATCTCCCACGATGCTCCGCGACATGTATCGCGATATCACGCATACACCTCGAGATCCCCTCAAACTTTTCGAAGAGCTCTCCAGTCAATATCAGTATGAAAAACTCAAAACCATCATCCGCTTTCTACTCCACTCTCTTGGAGCTGATCTACGCTCAAAAGGCGCCTCCATCTCTCGGGCTGAGCTCAAACGACTGATCGATGAAACGCGCTCTTTGCAAGGCATACTAGGCATCTACCGCTTCTTCAAAAGCCGCATGGGACTGATCAACCGTCAGTTTGCCTCCTACGACATGGTCAAACCAGCCTCTCTCAATTTCGACGTGATGGCCAAACAGTTCGTTAAGTTCCTGGCCGAGCGCTTCATGTCTCCCGATAAGATCCTGCTTGCGGCACGTCTACTAGGCATTTCTGATGAAACAATGGCGCAGCTGATCATCTTCACGCAGATGCGAGATGCTATCAAACAGATCGCACCGCGCTACTACCGCACGCCGCAGCAGAGACAAGAACTCTTCAACGCCTTTCTCAAAGCTCTTGAACTCATCGAAGACCAGCTTGAAGAAGAAGAGGAAAAAAAAGATGACTGATCCCTTTGATGAACTCATCCATTCACTAGGAGAGTCCCTTGGCATCTCACTGCATGTCGATAAAAATCGCGCCTGCGTGCTGAAAGCCCACGATACACTCTCGATACAGATCCAGACAGACTCAACACAAGAGAAGATACTGCTAGGCTGTTTTGTGATGGAACTGCCGCCAGGACGCTTCCGAGAAAACGTGCTCGCAGAAGCGCTCAAAGCGAATCATCTACCCGATCCACGCACCGCCATCTTCGGCTACCTCTCAGCTGGAAACCGCCTCACCATGCACCAGCGCTATCCCCTCTCCCTACTCGATGGCAAAAAACTAGCCGTCCTCGCAGCCAACTTCATGGAATACGCGGAGATGTGGCAAACCGCCCTCCAGAATGGCCAACCCAGTCCGGCTCCGATTGCAGCCACAACAAAGCCAACGAATCCATTTGGACTTCGATGAGCGAGATCAAAGACTTCATTGAAACCACAAAAGCCGCGTCACAATGGAAAAAAGTTGGCATTCGCCACCATCACGGCATCTGCCTACCGCTTTGGGCGCTTCGCTCGAAAAATAGCTCCGGCATTGGTGATTTTGGAGATCTCATCACACTCATTGATTGGTGTAAAAAGATCGGCTTTGACTGCATCCAGCTCCTCCCCATCACAGACTCAGGCGACGATCCCAGCCCCTATAACTCCATCTCATCTTGCGCACTGAATCCCATCTACCTCAACCTCTCGGATCTACCAGACACGACCTTTGATCCCACCCATTTCGAAGCCCTGACAAAACATCCACACCTACCCTACACACAAGTTAGACGCAAAAAAATGCAGTGGCTATTCAAGTACTATGAAAAGGCCTTCACACCCATTCAAAATAGCCTCGAATACAAAACCTTTCTCGAGCAAAACAGCTCCTGGCTCGAAGATTACTCGCTCTTCATGGCCACCAAAGATGAATATGGCGGAAAACGCTGGCAAGAGTGGCCAGAAAAAAGACAGAACCGCAAGAGCTGCCAAGCCGATCCCCGAGCCATCGACTTCCATCGCTTCTTGCAATACCATTGTCACAGGCAGATGGCAGCCGTTAAAAAATATGCCGATGAAAAACAGTTCCTCCTCAAAGGCGACATCCCGATCCTAGTGAGTCTTGACAGCGCCGATGTTTGGGCCGCACCGCATCTCTTTGACTTTCGCTACGGTGCAGGCGCGCCGCCCGACCAGTTCAATGCAGAAGGACAAAAATGGGGCTTTCCCCTCTTCAACTGGGAAAAGATGCGAGAAGAAGATTTCAACTGGTGGGGACGGCGCATCCAAACAGCTGCCAACTACTACCATCTCTTTCGCATCGACCATTTCGTCGGCCTCTTTCGCCTCTGGGGCTTTCCTCAAGACAATCCCGATTCAGAGGGAGAATTTGTACCCGCTGATGAGAGCCTCTGGGAAGCGCAAGGCAAAGATATCCTAAACAAGATCCTCCCCCTCACCGATATGCTTCCGATGGGAGAAGATCTAGGCACGATCTCAGACATGATCCAGCAGACAATGCACGACGATGGCATTGCAGGCATGACCGTGATCCGCTGGGAGAGGCGCTGGGATAAAAACCATGAATACATCCCCTACGATCAGTATGAGCCGCTCAGCATGACATCCGTCTCAACCCATGATGCGGAGCCACTGCAACTCTGGTGGCGCGATCTGCCGAAAGATGCCGCCATGTTTGCAGAGTTCAAGCACTGGATCTACGAGCCGAAGCTCGCCACCTGGCAGAGAAAAGAGATCCTACGCGACTCGCATCACACACCAGCGCTCTTTCACCTCAATCTCTTCCAGGAGTACCTCGCACTCTTTCCCGAACTCGTCTCCTCGAATCCAGAAGAAGAGCGAATCAACGTCCCGGGAACAGTGCTCCCGAGCAACTGGACCTATCGTTTCAAACCCACGCTGGAAGAGATC
>JAJFMM010000178.1 GCA_021772165.1 Chlamydiota bacterium
ATGAATCGCTCCCGAATAAAGCAGGAGTTTTTCGGTCAAAGTCGTCTTTCCCGCATCAGGGTGGCTGATGATGGCAAATGTACGTCGTTTTTCTATAGCTGCTTGAAGATCTTCCATATACGGCGAACCATCATACTTAAAAGAGGGATCTTTCGCAAACAACTCCTTTCTAAAAATTCCTAAACATGCTTAATTAAGCCTATGAGATACAGACTGCCGAGACAAGTTTCTAACGCAGAGTTAGATAAGTTGATTTCGAGAGAAATTAAACGACAAGAAATACTGATACCCAAAGCGTCGAACAAAACGCTCAAGGAAATTGCCACAGTTTGTCGAGAAATCAAAGAAAAAGGCCTGCCCGACCATCTTATTTGTAAGAAGTTACCAAAATCTCTTGGACATGGCATTTTTCTCCACCCCAAAGCCAAGCCGATTGAAAAGGGACGCGTCATCGGCCCCTATTCCGGCGAGCTCCGTCTAGAAGCACAAAATGATCCCGACGACTCCGACTACGCTTTTGCTCCCCTATCTGAGATCGTTCTCGTTTCTAAAGAGGAACAAGCTCTCTTCGATCCCAAGCGTCGCTTCCACCCACGCCGCCACTACGTCCTGAGTCTAGATGCGCAGGACATCGGGAACTTTATGCGTTTCGTTAACCATTCTGAAAAGCCCAATGTGGAAGCAGAGTTTCTCCGCATCCCTAAAAATTCCCTAGGTCTTGCTCCAGGACCTCTGGATGTGATCTATATGGCCAAAAAGAAGATCTACCCAGGTGAACAGCTGCTCGTCTCATATGAAGATGGCGATGAGGACAGCTATTGGGGTCCACTCGGGATCGAACCCTACCCCCTCTTTCCGAAAACTTTTCGGCTCTCCCCCTCACTCGAAGTAGTTTGAAATAAACAATAACTATTTCAAACATTGATACTTATAGTCTATAATCATTGACATGAACATTATTACTCAAAGAAACATTTACGATATAGGCGCTCCAGTTTGTCGAGAGGGCTGTCCTAATAAAATGACCCCAACGTATCAAATTTCTAGCCTCAACCAAGAACGGACAGAACTGATTCATGAATACACAACCATGCGTCTTGTGCATCAGTCTAAAAATGGTGAGATTAAAAACAGTCTACCACTAGGTCCTATCCACAAAGAGCTCGAACTCGCGTCTCTGCCTCTTCAAGGCTCGGGCTCTAGCAACATTCTACTCAGTAAGGTGAGCTTCGACTGCTTGATTACAGACTCTGCAGGAGTAAAGCGGAGAGATTATCTCTGCTTTGATTTAAAGATTTTGGGCGCAAATTCGACAAAAAAACCTGTATTCTCTTACGAGTGGATCGAAAAAGCCTACGGAGACAAAGAAAAACTTTACGCTAAGATTAAGAAATTCTACGATGCCGGACGCAAGGTAGCAGTTCATAAGCATGGAACCGAACCTGACTACACAGGGAAAAAACCTAGCCACGATCAATTTATTCGCCACACAGAACAGCTACTTGTCGCCTATCTTGCGCTCCCCGATACGGCAAAAATGCTCGCCAATCAGCTGAGAACAGCTATTCGCGGAAAATACCCTGAAGCAGCCGAGGTCAAGGTCTATAACATGGGCCTTCATATGCACTCGACAAAGACATGCTGCGCTCCTTGTGAATATACGCTACTTGGACTCATGAATAAAAAGAAACACAGCTTTCTATCTAACTTCTCCCGCGCCACGTCTATTCCGAACGAAATGCTAAAGATGACTCTTCCTAATAAATCAGATTTTCGTCTTCTGGTGACAGTCGGCGCTAGCCAATCAGACAATACTCACCAAAAACAGCCCACCTACAAGGAGCTCATTCTAGATGAGAAGACCCCAACGCCATTTTTCGATATTTCCGTAAAAAGCGCTGAAGCTTCCAAGCATATCTTCACCTCTATGCTCGACTGTGAACATGATGAGCAAAGTCTTCACCCTTCCAATTTGGATAATTATACAGTAGGAATCAGCGGATCGGAAAAAACTACGACTACTAAAAATAGAATTACATATAAAGCTGCAAACACATTGAAAAAAGTAACAGAACTTAAATCAGCGGAAATCGATCATTTTTCTATCCGGAGCCTACTCCATGAAGAAGATGAAACAGACAGGGTATTGGAAAAGTACTTGAGCAAGCTACGCTTGTAAAACTGTTGTTTTATAGAACAACGCAATTTCCGCAAATGCGGCTTTCCCTTTGCTGCCTAACCATAATCTCGTCTTGAAATACCGCTATCGAATCGGCCTGCCGAGCTTTCTCCAAAAATTCCCCGAGTATGGCTGAAATGGCCATCCTCGATTCCGGATTTTCTTTTACTTCTCCGACAAAAAAATGAACAGATTGTTTGCACATTATAGGCAGAAACAGAGACTCCTGATTCACAAAAGCTAAGGTGCTTTTGAGCATGGAGACAACCTCTTTTACAGATTTTGCCGTTTTGATCATCTGTTCTATCTGATTCAAGGTACGGATGGGAAGCGAGGCACGCTCTATCAGGGGCTGTTTGAGCTCATCTATTGGTAAAGACACTTCCACGATCTACTCCTTCTAAAAGGCTGGGTATATTAGTAGGAACGTAGACACTTAGCAATCGTCATCTTTGCAACGCGAAGACCCGCGATGAACGAAGCTGCGATAGCAGCAATGACACAGAGCATGATCGTGTATAAGGTCATGCTTGGTTTAAAGGTGAAGACGACCATAAATTTATTCGTCATCCCAGGGCCCGGGGGCATCTCGAGTCCCCTATAAACGAGGATCTTCAACGCAACGTAGGCAACGCCGACTCCGATCAGAGCTCCAATGATCGCCAATAGAGCGCCTTCTGCCACAATCAGCAACATCACCTGTGAAACCGGCTCTCCATTGGCTCTTAAGTTTCCGATCTCCTGCTTTCTTTCCAAAATCGATGTGGAGATCGCATTGAAGATACCCAGTAGAACGATACTCAAGATAATCGCCTGGACCACGCGAAATTGCGCGTTGAGCCAGTCGACGGAATGCTTGTAATAGACCTCATCGAGAATATCGAAGGGAGTCGCCTCGAGCCCAGGAAACTTTTTTGCTATTTGAGCAGCAACCGCATCCCAATCAGCGATACTGCGCAGAGCGAGCGCGACGCTTTCTATCTTCGGTGTTCTTATCACTCTTTGCGCAGCTCCAAGAGGCACGCGGAAAACACGGCTATCAAAATCGAGAGAGCCGGTATGGAAAATACCCGTTACAACGAATTTCTCTTCTTTGATGATGCCGCGGTTTGAGGTCGCCATCACCGTTACGGCATCGCCCGGTTTTGCATTGAGAGAGTAGGCCAGTCCTTGACCAAGCAGAATTCCATCTGTTTGATAGGTCAGAGTTTCTCCTTCTATGATATTGAGACCATGGAAAAAGGAGGCTTCTCTCTCCGCTGCGATTCCCTGTCCTGAGCCGCTCAGGGTAATATTGCCTTTTTTCAAAAGAGCTGAAAAGCTCACTCGAGGAAAGACCTGTTCCACTCCCGGCTGCTGATAGAGAAACTCTTCGAGCCGCCCCCCATTGTTGATCCAATGTTTCTTAGGATTTTCAAAGGCTCTACCACGGTAGCCCTTCGTATGTATCTGACCATAGCCATAGTGTGAGTGAATGGTCGAGTCGCGATATTCTTCTAAAACGCCTTGAATGAAGCCGCCAAAAGCAAAGAGGGCTCCAGCACCGAGTGCAACGGTCAGAAGAACAGCGGCCGTTCTTCGTATATTGCGAAACAGATTGCGAAAGGCAAGATAAAGAAACATTAGGAAATCCTTCCGTCAACAAGATGCACGTTGCTATCCGCATAGTCCTGTACCATTGGATCATGCGTAGTAAGGAGTACTGAGCTCTTTTTGCTCTTGGTTAGATTCGCTAGAATCTCCAGGATCTCTTTGCCCGTCTTGCTATCGAGACTCGCCGTCGGCTCATCTGCGATGATCACATCGGGGTTTTTCGCGATCGCTCTAGCAATCGCCACTCTCTGTTTCTCTCCGCCACTGAGCTGGGATGGTTTATGCGCCCTACAATCTGAAAGACCAACGGCTTCTAATGCTTCTTGAGCTCGACTGCGAGCCTCTACTCTAGAGCAGCCTTGGCGCGATAAAAAGTATTCGACGTTCTCTTGGGCGGTAAGGACAGGAATGAGATGAAACTGCTGGAAGATAAAGCCAATGCGATTTCTGCGGATCTTGTTCTTCTCTCTTTCGGTGAGTCGACTGATCTCCTCTCCCAAAAAGAGCACGTTGCCTTGCTGGACAGGCTCAATCAGCCCCAAGATATTCAGAAGCGTCGATTTTCCAGAGCCCGAAGGCCCCGAGATCGTTGCAAATGTGTGGGCATCGATCGAAAGATCTAGCCCTCGAATCGCCTCAACCTTTTGTTTTCCTAGCACATAAGAAAAAGCGAGGTCAGTAACTTCAAATAGTTTATCTGTCGACAAGCGCAAACTCTGTAGTAAAGCTTATCCATAATTCTTCTTTTAAAAGAATTCAAGGGAAACTGAACCGGGCCTAGCTCTCTTCTTCTAGAATCTCGCTAAGGAGACGTTGATAGATATAGAAGACGAGGCCAATCTGCCCTGCTCGATCCTGCATAAGATCAGTATAGAGGTCAGTCTTGGCTTCCTCTTCTACCACAGGCAAAAGGGGGGATAATAAAATTTCTTTCATAAAAAGCTTCTGATTTAGATCTTACTTAAAATTGCGCATTAGAATACACATACACCGATTTAAATAAAACTAAAACAAAGAAATATAGATTCTATCAAATAAGATCTATGAATACGTGAGAAGCAGAAATCATAGGTAGAAAAAAAACAGCGGCCGCTAGAGCAGAGGCTCTGTCAAGTTGCAGGGCGTCTAATACAGCGACCGTACGATCACAACACATTAAAGACGCAATCTTTCCCAAGAAGATGGCCCCTCGTCAGCATGATAGGAGATACACTCATTTCCACCTCTTATGAAGAGGTGATCTCACGAAAGCCATGAATCTATTCTTGTTTTGTAAGGGGTTTGCTAAATCCTACATAAGCGCCATAGACACAACCTACAGTTAGCATCAGTGCAAAAACTTCTGCCATACAAATCCCATCGAGTTTAAGAGATTCTACCACTGAAAAGTCTCTTTCATAAAATGCTCTTGTAAAAGAGCTTCCTGCAAAATGACCAGCTGCGTAAGTAAGAACGGTCTGTCCAAACAGCGAAGCTATATCCCAGCATGAATTATAAGCTGGTTCCTTAGATCCGCAGACTGCTTCCATACCACATCCTGTCATGCCGCGGACAAAAGCATAACCCGCTGCAATACTGGGCTTAGAAACAGCAAATGCACTCGAATTGACACTAAACATAGCTGCACCGATTCCACTCCTAACAACACTTACAGAAACTGCAGAAAAGACGTTTTTAGCAGAGAATTTTGAATCCTCATTAGATTCAACAACAGTTTTTTTTACAGCGCTTACATCCATTCCCTACTCCTTTAAAGTTTCGCATTAGATTACATACACACCACATTAAACAAAACTAAATCAAACAAGAAGCTCGTCTGTCAAATAAAGTATTTATTACCCTCAGAGGGTGTCTATGAATCCGTGAGAAAGAGAAGTCATAGCAAGAATAACAGCACCCGCCACTAGTAAGGTTGCCCCCTCTAGCTGCAGAGAATCGAGCCAAGTGACCTCTCTATCGCACCATTGTAGAGACGCGACATTCCCCACAATATGACTGCTCGTCAGCATGATAGGCCATGTGCCCCAGGCTATCGACTGTGCGATAAAGTGATCAAATAGACCTGCCCTGTAAGCTATAAAATGGTTTGCGACAGCTGCTCCCAGTACTACATTTCTTCCCAGGGTATAATACATGACTGCCTCCGGCTCGGAAACACCCATGACTGATGAACTTACTATATTAAGAACCGTACTCACTAAAGTTCCAAGAACACATTGCTCAAATAGAGGAGCTACACTCATTTCCACCTCTTATGATTTTTTTAGGTGGATATACTGCTTAATCTGTAACTTTTAGATCAAGGAAAGAGCTAAAGCGGCCATTCGAAAAAAATCTCTAGCTTCAAAATTTCCTAAATAGTTAATTACAAACAAATCTAATAAAAATACCATGTTTTTAGTTTGAATTAATTGCAGATTGTATTAATTATAGAATTAAGCAAGGGGTGTATTATGTTAGATGCAAAAAGACTAGGATTAGCCGGAGGCATTCTATGGGGAATTCCTCTCTTCATTCTCACAATTTTCTGTTTATATACAGGTTATGGCGAACCTTGGCTCATGCCATGGGAAAGCGTCTATCCTGGATATGGTATTTCTTGGGTCGGGGCATTCTTCGGTCTGCTTTGTGGTTTTGTTGATGGATTTGTAGGGTTCTACCTATTGGCCTGGATCTATAACAAACTCAAGTAACAATCGGTTCGGCGGGCTGAGAATTTTCTCAGCCCACATGAATCTCACTTGCAAGGATTGATCCGACGAGAAATACTGTTTCTCATCAGCCGGACTGCAATCAGTGCACATCAAAACTAAACGCATTGTCATTCAAGAGTTTACCGAGAGGGATCTCGATGCCTTTGCGCATCTGGTTGCCGATCCTGAAGTGATGCGTTTTTCTCTCAAAGGTCCGCTGAGCTTCGATGAGGCAAAAGAGCATCTAGACCGGAGAATTTTCTCTCATTACCAGAAGCACGGCTTTGGGCTCTGGGCTCTTTTTGTCGAAGAGCAGCTGATCGGATTGGCGGGACTCATCAACCAATCCATTGATGGCATCGAAGAAGTTGAGCTAGCCTACCGACTCCACCCCGATTTCTGGGGAAAAGGCTATGCTCTAGAGGCTGTGTCAGCCATCTCTGAATATGCTTTTTCCCATCTCAATCTCCCCTATCTAATCTCCATTATCGATCCGAAGAACCATCCCAGCGTCAAAATAGCCACACGTCTCGGCATGCACTTTTGGAAACAAACCATTTTCCATGGATTCGATGTAGGGATTCATAGACTCCTCAAAGTGCTCGTAGAGCCCTACAATGATCTGTGGCCAAGCTGGTTTGAAGAGGAGAAGAAGAAGATCCCCTTGGAGCTGCAGATGTTTCACATCGGAAGCACTTCCATTCCAGGATGCAGTGCCAAACCGATCATTGACATGCTCGGAACGTGTGCAGACATCACAGAGATCGATGACCACAATCAGGCAATGGAAAAGAGCGGCTATGAGCCCATGGGTGAAAATGGGATTCCTCAGAGACGCTTTTTTAGGAAAAGAGCCAATCCTCCGGTCAATCTGCATATCTTTGAAGTGAGCGATCCGGAAGCCGCTCGCCATCTGCGCTTTCGAAACTACTTACGCGCTCACCCTGAACATGTTGAAAGATACTCTAGGCTTAAAAAGGATCTCGCCACGCGTTTTCCTCACGATATTCTGAACTACATTCGCGGCAAAGGTGAGTTCGTTAAGTCGATCGACATGGCAGCTGCTTGGGATAAGCAGCCGATTGAACTACAAACGAGTGCGAAAAGAAAAACTCTCTGGTCTGAACAGGAGATTCTCATCGCAATGCGGGCCAATATGCATCTGCAGATGACTCTTTTCTCCCAATTCATTCCGGCTGTTGAGCGCCTGCTTGAACTTGATGTCACTGTAATCCAATCCTCCGTAGCTGACGACACTTACAACTTTGCTCTTGGAGCTTCTTTTACAGAGAACAATTGTCGTCATCGCATCAATCACGTTAGAAGTCAGTTCCGACAAAAGAAACTGCCTTTTTCCTGGTGGGTGGGAGGTGAAGACACCCCGCCTCAGCTGGGACGGATCCTGATTGAAGAAGGCCTCGCTCTGAGAGAAGAAAATGTAGGGATGGTACTCGATCTAAAAGAGTTTCAAGCAAAAGGCACTGACTTGCAGATCGAACGGATAGGGCCTAAACAGCTCAGGGAGTTCGTTCAAGTTCTTACGACGATCGGTATCCATTCAGATGCCCACGAGAAGATCTATAGCCAATTACCTCCCCTCCTCTATCTTGAAGAGAGTCCTTTTGCCTTCTATCTCGCCTATCGAGATAAGCGCCCCATTGCAACAGGTCTTCTAGTCTTGCACGCACAGGTCGCCGGAATCTATTACATTACCACGATTCCGGAAGAGAGAAAAAAGGGAGTGGGCACAGCCATGATGCAGCAGCTTCTTGCTCACGCTCAGTCCAAAGGCTATGCACTTTCGACTCTCCAAGCCTCTCACTTAGGGAAAAACCTCTATGAGAAAATGGGCTATCGCTCCATTTGCTCTTTCAAAGAATATGTACTAAGACAATCTAGTTGATTATTAATCAAAATACATGTAAACTATAGCCTTAATTCTTCAAACAACAGGATTCAATTATGAACGTAAATAGAGCAGAATCAAGCCCCACACCTGCTGCAGCTCCAGCTGAAGGAAATCCTACACTTGCTACTAGAGTGAATAACACAGCTCGCTTAGCTTTAGCTCCACCTGTTGCACCTCCAGCTCCACCCGCTCATTTAGCTCTCACTCGATCTTATGCTGTTACACCCGGAGATACCGAGACACTCATGAATAGACCACGAGATCCAAATCTCATGGATATAGATTAGTCATAAACCAGATTAATTAAAAAAAGGAGTTCACAATGTCTTTCGTTGCCACACAACCCTTATTCTATTCACAACCAGCTAGTCCAATGCCCTCACAAGAGGCTGCTACTGAAGAAGCGTTTGTTGCTTCTCAAACATCTACAGTATCTGCGACCAACCATACGGCTCTTTTTGCTATCAATAATGCAGCAGCAGGTCTGCAACATGGCATAGCGTTTTATGGAGCGGCAAATTTTGACGATGCTGCAGAAAACGCTGTAACAGCCAAAAAGCCAAACGAAGGCTCCATCACTAACCCGAGTTGATTGCTTTGCTCGAATGGAAGTGGAACAAGTACCATCTTGACATTTTTTAAACATTGGCCATATAAGTTCTTTTTATAACTAGGAGAACCCTATGGCCATACCATCTAGCACAGAGTCTCAATCGCTCTCTGCTCTTCAATCTGCACCTCCCCGAACTGGATGCGATCCTATTGTTCACAAAATCGCCCTTCTTAAGCTCAAAACAGCATGCCCATTTATGAAGTGTGTACAACAACACAACCTTAAAGAACCTGAACAGCTTATGGCTGCATTACGGAATTGTCTTAAAAAGCATCCTGTGAAATAGTGTCTACCCACTTACATTCTCAGGATAAATATGATCGCTCCCGACTGCATCAGCGCATATATCGTTCGATACAGAGCAGATGGCCCACGTTATCTTCTGATCAGACGCTGCAGCCCCTATCTTCCCGGCACGTGGCAGATGGTATCAGGCGGCATCGAAGATGGGGAGAGCGCCCCTCAAGCGGCTTTTCGGGAAATTCGAGAAGAGACGGGGCTGGAGCCTAAAGAAATCTATTCTGCTGATGCTGTTGAAACATTCTACATGGCATCTAAGGATCAGATTGTGTTCGTTCCGGTCTTTGTAGCTATTGTCGAAGAGGAGGAGGTGCGTCTTTCTCCCATAGAACATGACGCCTTTGAGTGGCTTACCTTTGAAGAGGCTAGCAAACGGCTCGTCTGGTCCGAACAGAAACGCGTCTTAAAGCAGCTGCACCAAACCTGGCAGCCTCACCCCCTGTTTTTGACTAATCACAAATAATTCTTTTCTTTCCAACGGCATATCGGGTATTGATTAGGTTATGAAACCACAACACCCCTGGCAAGCGA
>JAJFMM010000179.1 GCA_021772165.1 Chlamydiota bacterium
GTGAGGTCTGAATAAATTTTCTGCACATCAGCCTGAGTCAACCCAGGTGCAAACTTTGTATAGATTCCCTGTCCCAAGGCAGTGATCATGGCTTGAACTTGCGCCAACGTACTTCCTGCAGGAATAGAAAATCCGTTCGCAAATGCTTTTTCGCCTGCACTTCCGCTCGCTTTCCACGCGATAAGATCATTTTCAAACGTCTGAAGAGGATTTGTCGGAGGAGTTGGAACCGTGGCATGGATGTACAGAGCTTCGTAAAGATTCGTTACGTCAGCCTTAGTTATACCTGGATATGTTGTATAAATACCTGCTCCCAAGGCACTGATTAGTTTTTGCTTAGCCCCTATATCCGTAAGCTTGGATAAAGCATCGGATACCGCTTTCTCTGCAGCTGTTCCGGTTGACCACGTTTTCATTAGAGCATTGATTGGATCTAACACATCCGGAATACGGGTAGTGATGGCGGGAAAACCCAACTCTGTGTAAATCAGCTGTACATCAGCATACGGCAGGAACTGAGGCGCCGTGCTCGGATATTGATCATAGATCTTCGACCCCATGCCTTGAATAGCCTTTTTGACATCATCCAGAGTTTTCCAACTTGGATCCGTTCCAATCAGAGGAAGCAAAGTCTTGGCTAACTGCTTCTCTGGAGGAGTACCATTGTTTTGCCACCTTTTAAGCTGATCTTCAATCAGCTTGAGAGGATCCGGTGTAGGAGGCACAGGAACCTTCGTCGTTATCCCCAGAGCATTGTAAATCGCCGTCACATCAGACTGAAGCAGGCCTGGGTACAGTGCATAGATTTTCGCATCCCATCCGGTGAAGGTATTTTGCAAAGTCTGCAAAGACTCGCCAGGAACGATAGAAAACTTGCTAGCGAAATTGATCTCTGCAGGAGTTCCATTTTTCCAACTCGTAAGCAGATCTTTTAATGCCTGGACAGACCCTGCAGAGACGTTGCTAGATGGATGAGCTTCCAAGGAAGCTAGCCTTCTTGCTTTTGCCCTGTCTGAAGAATCCGGTACTTTGCTCTGTTTTTTTTTAGTACCTTTTACTTCAGAGCTTTTTTTCTTATGAGGATCGTCTGGTGGAATGCTTTTGTCACGACCGATTCTCATTGATATTCCTTGCCTTCCTTATAGGAACGGCTTTATTTACGATTCTACCAATCTGTAAAGCATAGAGCCTTGAGGCGGGAAATTGAATTTAAATTGACCACTCACTAGCCGCTTTCTTTCTCAAAATAAGAATTTAACGATAAAAAACAACTGTAATTTACATTTTCAGGATTGGCTCGATCTGTGAATTGATCGCTCCTTTACGCAGATGACCGCTTGTAGAACAGAAAAAGCTGTTGAACAGATTGTTCAGCATTTTATCCAAAACGGCTTGATCTCAGCCTAAGAAAAAAAGGACACCTCGCACCTGCGAGGTGTCTTAAATCTTACTTAGAAGGATTAATGTCGTGAATCGCTTTTTGGATTGTTGGATTAAAACCAGTCTGAATATTATCCAAAGCAAACTTGATGTTCGCTTGTCTAGCTCCACTAAGATTTGGATCAATAACAAGGCCGATGAAATGTTCTGCATCAGACGCCGCAGCTAATACATAATCAAAGTTAGGATCTTTATCGAATGGGGCAGATGATTTCGCAAATCCCACCCAAGTCGCTATCGACTGCTGGCACTCTTTCAAATCTGCCAGAGCTTTCGCGTCCGTCGGATTTTTAGCCAATGTATTCAAATCACCAACCACCTCTTTTCCTATGTCAGATAATTGATCTAACGCAAAAACGTCTCCGTTCTTGTCATCATGAGATGGAGTATTATAAACTGAATTGACTGCATTAGAAGCAGCTATTGGATTAATCGTTGTCATGTTATGTCCTTTTTTTATAATTATGTTTGGTGCTTATGCTATTATAAACTATTTTAATTAAGGACATATCAATAATCAAAAAAATAAGCCATCCCAATACAAATTATTTATGGGAGACGTACCATCCCTCTCAACTAAGAGAGCATCTTTTTAATGGGAAAGTAAGTTTTTGAGGGAAGCTTGTAGCTTCAATTGAACTGGAAAGAAAATTGAGACTTGATGGATTCGAACCATCGACCCTCCCATTAAAAGTGGGATGCTCTACCGCTGAGCTAAAGTCTCAAAAACGTATGACCCCAAGGGGATTCGAACCCCTGTCGCCGGAATGAAAATCCGGTGTCCTAGACCTGACTAGACGATGGGGCCAGGACCATCATTAAGGTACTGAAGTTTCATTCAATACTCAATGAAAAACGCATGCTATCTTAGCGAAGACGTGACTTTTTCGTAAACTGAAAAATGTACACTTTTCTTCTAAAAAATCTTTTCTACAAAAATGCCTACAAGTTTGCAGCACACGGCGGGACGCCATGCGCTGAAAATTTAGACCGTCATGATCTCTTTTTCTTTTTCAGAGCAGGATGCATCCACATCCTTACAGAAGCGGTCTGTAAGATCCTGAATGCTCTTCTCATGCTTTTTCATGAGATCTTCAGGAATATCTCCGTCGCTCTTCTGCTTGCGGACGAGGTCATTGAATTTACGGCGCACATCGCGCATCGCAACCTTCGACTTTTCCCCATGCTCCTTGCACTGCTTGGCGATCTGCTTGCGGATCGACTCATCCATCTGAGGTACATTGATCCGGATCACTTTGCCATCGACCATCGGATTGAGGCCTAGGTTGGCTATCTCAATCCCTTTCGAGATCGCATTGACTGTCGATGCATCAAACGGCGTGACGAGGATCTGTCTCGATTCTGCTACAGTTACGTTTGCAACGTTTTTGATCGGCATAGGGCTGCCGTATACTTCCACCTTGACCTTATCCAACATGCCCGAGTTGGCTCGCCCTGTTCGGAGCGATTTTAATTCCGACTTGAGGTGATCTAGCACCGCTTGCATAGCGGCTTTTACTTGTGCTTCAACACTGCTCATGATTCCTCTTCCTTCACTAGAGTTCCTACATTTTCTCCACAAACAGCCCTCATGAGGGTCTGATCGTTGAAGATATTGACAACGCGTATCGGCAATCGATTTTCTCTACAAAGAGCGATTGCAGCTGCGTCCATCACACTGAGTTGCTTTGAAAGGACCTCTGAAAAAGTAATACGGTCGAATTTCATAGCGTCTGAATATTTTAGCGGATCTTTGTCGTAAACGCCATCCACCTTTGTCGCTTTCATCAAAATTTCGGCTTGAATCTCGAATGCTCTTAAAGCTGCCGCTGAATCCGTTGTGAAATAGGGATTAACGGTGCCTCCGGCAAAAATTAGAACGGTGCCATTTTCAAGATAGT
>JAJFMM010000180.1 GCA_021772165.1 Chlamydiota bacterium
CAAGTAATAAAACGACATCCCTTCCTGGTTTGACCGGAAGAACGTGATAAGGAAGACTGATACCAAGAATATCGATGTATTTTTCGTCGAGACCCACGCGATCGTAAAAATGCTGATCGTCCCACTCTTCTAGTTTCACAACAATATCAAGTCCCTTGTCCGGGCGTACGCAGACAGCTCCATACAAGTGGGCGACGTTGATAATGCCGATGCCCCGTATCTCCATCAAGTGGCGAGTCAGTTCGGGTCCTGAACCACTGAGATAGCTCTCTTTTCTCTTCACGCGAACGACATCATCGGAAATCAGGCGGTGGCCGCGTTCGATCAGACCGAGTGCCGCCTCGCTTTTCCCGACGGAAGAATTACCTTGGATGAGCACGCCGACGCCGAACACCTCAACCAGAGTTCCGTGCAGAGAAACACTGGGAGAAAACTCTTCCATCAGAAGAAACGTGATGCGAGTGAGCAGATTCGTAGCTGTTGATTTAGCGCGAAAGAGAGGAATATTGACCTTTTCGCAAAGAGAGACCAGCTCTTTGGGTGGTCGGAAATTTCTGGTAATGACGACAGCGGGCGTTGTGGGAGTGAGAATCGCCTCTAAACGTAAGTGGCGTGTTTCTGTATCAAGATCGCAAAGAAAATCAATTTCATGTTTTCCAAAGACAAGAATTCTCGCATTCACGAAACTCTTTAGAAAACCTGTTAGACTCAGCCCAGGTCTGTGCACTTCAGGCTTTTGAATCCGTCGATTCAGCCCTTTTTTTCCAGCCAATAGCTCCAGCCCGAGATACTTCCCGTGCTGCTCATAGAGCTGTTCTACCAGATACATAGACCTCATTGCTCCTGGCTATTGCCTTCCAGATAAAAAGCTAGCCAATCCAAAAAAGATGGAAAGGCCAATTGATCGGCCCATTCTTTGGGATCCGCACAATCCGATATTGTATAATCAATTCCAGATAAATATACATTACCCATTTCATTTCCTGGATACCAATCCGCAAAAAAACACTGATAAGATTCAGTTCCAAATGATTCGAAAAAGGGAATCAGCGAAGCGGGATCGACGACTCTGCCCCTGTGCATGAGTGGCCGCTCATTGGATAAGAGAAAGTTCATTACTTTCTCTTTCATGCGGATTGCCTGGCTCGCTTTTAAAAGACCTAGCTCGGAAAGTTTTCCAAATCCATTATGAATGCGTAAAAAGGAGAGGTAGTCGCGAGGCAGCATGACATTGGCAATCATTTTCAGCTGTTCTATATCCTCATCTTTGCAGGGAGGCGGCCCTCGGAAAAAACTCCTGTTTTCTTTCAGGCTATAGACCATTTCAGCATTCCAGGGTGCACCGGGACTTGTCTTACTTAGGACAACACCGACATCTTCGAGCTTTGTAAAAAAATCGGACAGAACCTTGCAAAAAGCGGGTTGATACGGTAGGCGACCCGTCCAAAATTCGCGGGTAAAAGAGATCCTATCGACAGTCGGTAAGCAACAGAGTTCGTACCATCCGCGCGGCAGCTCCGCGCACTTGGCACTTGCCGCTTCCCAACTCTCTTCGCTTTCAGACAAAAAGAGTACAGAGTGAAAAACAGACTCTCCCTCTTTTCCTGAGGTTTGATAAAATTCTCGGACCAATGCATTCATCCATTTCAAGTTTGGCATTTAATCGGAATATTGAAAACTTAAATTAACACAAACCGTCCATTCATCTTTCTTTTTGGAGTGGACAAATTCCAGTTCAGACAGATCTGCTTTTTCCCTAAAACATTTTTTGCTATAGTGAAAATATAAAGACAAAAGGAAATCTGATGACGGTCACAAAAGTTGTCATTTTAGGTGGCGGATTCGCCGGACTCAACGCTGCCAAAACACTCGGCAATACAAAACTCGACGTCTGGTTGATCGACAAGACGAATCACCATCTCTTTCAACCCCTCCTTTATCAGGTTGCAACGGCAGCCCTCTCTCCCGCCGAGATCGCCAAGCCGATCCGCGAAGTACTGAGTCCCTATCCCAATGTCACTGTATTGATGGGTGACGTAGAATCGATCAACAAAGGCGAGAAGACGATTCGCTTCAGCAACGGCGAACAAGTAGGCTACGACTACCTCATCGTCGCACTCGGCGCGCGCCACTCCTATTTTGGCAAAGATGAATGGGAGCCCTATGCGCAGGGCCTCAAGACATTGGCCGACGCACTAAAAATACGAGAGCACATCCCGATCTCTTTTGAGAAAGCAGAGCGCTGTGACAGTATCTCCGAAGCAAAAAAATATCTGAACTTCGTCATCGTTGGCGGTGGCCCAACCGGCGTGGAGATGGCTGGAGCGATTGCAGAAATCGCGCATGAAACGATGCTCAAAAATTTTCGCCGCATCGACACAACGCGCACAAAAATCTACCTTGTAGAAGGCAATGAGCATATCCTACCCACCTTCCCACCTCGTCTCTCTCAGAAAGCACAAGGCTATCTCGAGCGATTCGGCGTGCAGGTCATCACAGGAAAACGCGTCAATAATATCACAGACGACGGCGTGACAGTCGATGAGACCTTCATCCCCTCGCACAACGTCTTCTGGGCAGCAGGGAACCAAGCATCTCCCGTCCTTAAAAGCCTCGATGTCCCCCTCGACCGCCAGGGACGTGTGAATGTCGACACAGATCTATCTATCCCTGAGCACCCGGAGATCTTCGTCATCGGAGACGCCTCTTGCGCCCTAGACAAAGAGGGCCATCCCTATCCCGGACTCGCCTCTGTCGCAACACAACAAGGACGCTACGTCGCACATGTGATTCGACGTAAATGGGTCAAAAAAGATCGCCCCGCCTTTCACTATCGCGACAAGGGCACAATGGCAACGATCGGCAAAACAAAAGCGATTGGAACCTTTGGCAAAGTGCAGTTCAGCGGCTTTATCGCTTGGCTCGCCTGGTGCTTTATACACGTCATGTATCTGATCGGCTTCCGCAACCGCCTTGTCGTCTTAACACAATGGCTAACCTCCTATTTCACCAGTCAGAAAGGCGCACGCCTCATCTACCGCTCGATTGACGGCTCAAAATGAATTTCAGCAGTTCCGAGATGAGCATCCAGCGCTCTTTCTCGGAATCAGCGCCCTTTTTGGAACGCTTGGGATCTGGTGGGTAGCTGCAGCCTGGCTCTTCCTGCATCTTATGAGTTCTTGGGGGCGATGCCTTCTACATGCAGGGACCGTACTTCTCTTTGCTCTCTATTCGCATCTCCTCTTCTCCTCGCCTCCTGAACCGGGATTTGGGCGTGGAGTCTTCTCCATCCATTCTGTGCAGCACCATCGATCGCCCTTTGCAAGCGGATGGCTCTACAAAGGAACACTCCGCGCTTTCGAATCGAACGCCGGCAGCTATCCCTGCACCATCCTCTATCCTGGTGATGCGCTCAGTCGCCCCAAAGCTGATTGCGACTATCTAGTAGAGGGCGTTTTACACAGCCGAGATTCCTACAGCTTTTCGTTCAGACCAAAGACATTCGAGCGCATTGAAAACAGTTTTTCTCTCGCAGAACTGCGCGTCCGCACCAAAGAGAGAATCCGCAAACTTCTGCATCGAAACATCTCAGAGCCTCGTGCAGCTGACTTTCTCACCGCTCTTTTTTCCGGAGAGATCGATGACCGCGCGCTCTGCCATGCCTTCGGGCGCCTCGGCCTGCAGCATATCCTCGCCATCTCCGGCTTTCATTTCGCGCTCCTCGCAGCCTTTGCCGCCGCCGTCTTGCGCCAGATCCTGCCTCATCGGCCCAGGCTTTGGGCACTTTTTGCTCTCGCCCTCCTCTATTTTCTGTTCATAGGCAATTCGCCACCCGTGCAGCGCAGCTTTCTCGCCGTAGCTCTGTTTTTAGGTGGTGGCCTCCTCCAAAGACGCTCTTCCGGACTCAATCTTCTGGGAGCCTGCCTGCTCTTTGAGATCATCCTCGATCCTCTCGCTGCAGCCCAGATCGGCTTTCAATTCAGTTTCTTGAGCTGCAGCGCCATCCTCCTTCTCAACGAGCCCCTCTCCCGCTCTCTATCAAAACTCTTTCCCAAAAGATCTTACTCCGCAGCTCTCCCACTTAAAACCTCCTCTCAGGCCATCTACATCTGCACCTCCTTTTTTGCACAAGCGCTCGCCCTCACCCTGGCTGTCAATCTCGCGATCCTCCCCCTCCTTCTCCATCACTTTCATCGCTTTCCAATCCTCAGTCTTCTCTACAATCTATTTACACCAGCCCTCGCAGCTCTCTGCCTCCTACTGCTGCTATCTGCCCTATTGATCCACACCCTCTTTCCCATCCTGGCTCTTCCTTTTTTCAAAGCCGCCGGCTTTTTGGCCGGAGAGCTCCTCGATATCGTCGGAAATCCGCCTGCCCTGCTGGACGCCTCTCTTTCCCTAGCCCTGCCCGGCTGGATTCTAGCCCCCTACTTAGGAATCCTCTTCTCCGCCGCCATCCATTTCCGCGATAAGGACTTGTCTTTTTCTCTCCTTTCAAGTAAAAAGGATGTCCGTTTCTTATGGCGGTCGTAGCTCAGTTGGTTAGA
>JAJFMM010000019.1 GCA_021772165.1 Chlamydiota bacterium
GAGCCGATGAAACCGGCGCCGCCGGTGACAAGAATTCTGTTTAGTTTACGCATAAATGGACAAACACTCCTTGAGACTTTCTTTCCAGAAACGCAACGGCTTACCTCTCTCTCGGTCTGCTTTGGTCGTATCGAGAACAGAGAAGCGCGGACGAGGGGCTACTGCATCAAATTCTATACTTGAGATCGGTTCTACGGAGTAACAAGAGAGTAAAATTCCTTTTGATCGAGCCGACGCTCGAATGGCCAGTGCGAATGCATACCAAGAGGTCTGACCGGTGTTTGCTATGTGGTAGACTCCCTTCCAATCGAGTGCATCGATGAGCGCCTCTGCGAGATCGGGTGCATAGGTAGGTCGCCCTCTCTGATCGGAGACGACACGCACCATTTCGCGGCTGCGCATGAGATCGAGCATGGTCGAGACGAAATTCCGACCTATCGGGCCAAAGAGCCAGGAAGTTCTGATGATGCAAGCGTCGGGCAGCACATTGAGCAGTCTCGCCTCTCCCTCTGCTTTTGTCTTTCCATAAATCGAAGCGGGCTTCAGAAGATCGGTTTCTGTATAAGGAGTAGAACTTATGCCATCGAAGACATAGTCCGTGGAAATATGGAGCATCCGCATTCCCTCTCGAGCAGCCAAGCGCCCCAGCTCTTCTGGAGCTTGCGCATTGACGATCCACGCCTCTTCAGGCTCTGATTCAGCTCGATCGACTTTTGTGTAAGCAGCGCAATGGATGAGATGAGTAAAAGGACCTTTTCTTCGATAGAAGGCTTCTATTGATTCCCCATCTGTGACATCGGCATGGCGTCTTGCGCTTGCCACAAAGGGGATGTTTTTACCACGGAGAGCTTTTTGCAGAGCGGAGCCCAGAATACCTTCAGCTCCCGTTACCCAAACTTTCATAATAATGCCCTCTGACTATCTCGCTCGGAGAGAATCGGTTCAGTAACAGGCCACTCAACAGCAAAGGCTGGATCATTCCAGGCAAGAGTGCACTCTTCTGCAGGATCATAGGTAGAGCTTACTTTGTAAGAGATGCAAGCCGAGTCGCTGAGAACACAATAGCCGTGTGCGAATCCGGTTGGAATGTAAAACTGCCAGTGATTCTCATCCGAGAGTTCCACTCCCTCCCATTGACCATAGGTCTTCGATTCGGGACGGATATCTACAGCGACATCCCAGATTCTGCCGGACAGCGCTGTAATGAGCTTAGCTTGACCGGGAGATTTCTGATAATGCAGTCCCCGAAGAACATTCTTCTTAGAAACAGCGACATTGTCCTGCACGAATTCTTCCTCAATACCTGCTTTTTCATAAGCAGTGCGGCGCCATGATTCGAAAAAATAGCCCCTCGAATCTTCAAAACAGTTCGGTTTGATCAATAGAAGACCTGCTAGTCGCAAAGGCTTAACTTGCATGAACTCACCTTAAAATAATGAACATCATGAAAAAAAGCGGGAATGCATTCAAGCCTTTAGTTCAGTGAAATGACAGAAGCATTACGCCCTGTCTTTTTATCGCGTCGATGGGAGAAGTAATCCTGTTCCCTGCAAAAGGAGCAGATCCCTGCAACTTCGATATTTTGAGCCGCTACACCAGCACCTGTCAGTTGCATCTTGCTGATCTCCCAGAAGTCGAAATGGTTTGGATTCTTCTGGAAAGCCAAAAACTCTTTTGGCAGCTCTTTCTCGTGGTTCACAAATTCAGCATGATCGGGACCAAGTGAGGGCGAGATACAGACGATGAGCTCTTCTGGTTTTGTACCGAGCTCTCGTTTCATAGTCTCGACGACATTCGCATAGATATTCTTCACGCTACCGCGCCAGCCTGAGTGAGCCACGGCAATCGCTTCATGAGCAGGATCATAGAAAAAGGCAGCCTGACAATCGGCATGCGTCACACCGATTCCAATGTTTTTTTCCGTAGTAAAGAGTGCATCTGCCTGAAGGACTTGTCCTACATTGTCAGCAGTGACACGCGCTACATCAATACCATGTGTTAGATGAGGGATGACGAGATGCCCTAACTCGAGCGCTTTGATGATTTTTTCGCGATTGACCTTCACGCTATCGGGATGGTCGCCTACACTCGCCGACACGTTGAGAGAGGCGAAAGGCTCTTCGCTCATTCCTCCGTGGCGAGTGAACACACCATGCGCAACATGGGAGTAAGGTTCTAGTAGATCGAATTCCAGCCATTCCAACTTGTCTTTTGCATTTTCCATAAGCCCCCAGCGGTTCTTACAGTCTTTAGCAAAAGAAGAAAATCTCCGCAATGTTCTTCCGTATCAAAAAGTTCGAAAAGAACCTGTACCAGATTCCCTTTTTTCCCTTAAACTTATTGGCGATATCGAATAGTGTCGGGTTAGAGGCCCGAAATCTTATGGCTGCTACTGAGCCTACTCCGCCCAAATTGAAACTCGGGATTGCGATTACGGTCATCGCATATCTCTTCTTCGCTGTTGCAAGCGCGCTTGTGTACAATTTTCCCGTCACTTTTCCGACCATCCAGATCATCTTCATCCAGAATTTCGTCAGCCTAATCTGCATCCTACCACTCTCTCTTCGCAATGGCGTGAAGCAGCTGGCAACAAAAGAGTTGCCGCTCCATCTCTTGAGAGACCTTTTTGGTATCGGCAGCTACTTCCTCTTTTTCTTGGCGATCCGCTATCTGAACCTCGTCGATGCCACAACTTTGAACTACACGGCACCGTTTTTTGTGCCCTTCGTCTGGCGCATCTGGAGAGAAGAGAAAATCGCATCGAATCTCTGGTGGTCGATTATCGTCGGCTTCATTGGCGTTGCCATCATTCTCAACCCGACCAAGCAGCTCTTTCAACTCGGTTTCGTCTATGGCCTGTTTGGTGGAATCTCTTCGGCCATCGCACTGACTGCTATTAGAGTCTTGAATCTCAAGAAAGAGCCCTTAAGCCGCACACTCTTCTACTACTTCTCTTTCGGCACCGTACTCAGCTTCCCCTTCGCATTGGCGGTATGGGAAACGCCACAACATTCGGAATGGCTTTGGGCCTGTGGGATCGGTGTTGCGACTGCAATTGCTCAGATTCTGCTCACTGTCGCCTATCGCCATGGAACAGCCTCCTATCTCTCACCGCTCGGCTATTCGACGGTCATCTACAATATAATCATCGCTTATTTCGCCTTCCATCAGCTACTCGGATGGAGATCTCTAGTCGGCACTCTCCTCATTATCGTCGGCGGCACTCTGACCTATCTCATGAAGAAAAAACCCATCACGGTCATTCAGACTTTCGCCAGCCAACAAGCTTCTAAAGCCAAACCACCTTTATAGACCGTACAGTCTTAAGAAATCTTGCACGGAAAAACTACTGATCGCCTCTAGATCAATCGCATTCATGTTTGAATAGGCAATCCGATGCCCGTGCAAACGAAAGAGAGCTATCTCCAACCACTCCCGTATGGCAGCGCTTCCACGGCCAAAGGGCATGCAGTGAGAAAAGAGATAACTAAAATGAGCTATTTTCTGTTTGAGTTCATTAATACTTTGTTTCGAAGAAATACAGTCCAGAAAGATCTCCTCAATTCGATCAAGCGTCTCTTGTATGAAAAAAAACTGGTGATGAATCAAAAGCAAATCCTTCCACTGCCCTTCCATAAAAGAACCCAAATATTGAGAGAGAGGAACTAGCGCACCCTCCTTTCGATAGTAGAGTGTACCAAAGAAATAACAGTCTCCAGGAATATGGGACGGAGGAAGACGGTTTTGACGATAGACTTCTAAAAAGAACTTATAGAATTCCCTTCTTCCTTTAGGATCAGTTGTCGGGCAATAATCAGTGAATTTGATTTTTTTCGTATCCTTCGAAATCTGCTTTTTTAACTCCGGATGACGAAACACTTCTCTCTGCCTCTCACACAAGACTTGGACAGAGACCCTTTCCCATTCGAAAACAGTCTCCCCCCTATCCATGCTGCCTTGGCTAGCAGGTAACTGACCAATCTTCTCTAAAAATAGATCGCTATAGTACCCCTCCACATCGCTTACAAAGATCGGGCTTGTTTCTACGGCTTCATCAGAGTCTCTTCTCAAGCCAAAGAGATGCGCATTGGGCGTCTGCTGCTCATCGGCCAAAGCACGCCTCTCTCTACTTAGCTGCTCGAGTAAGGAAAAAAATAGATTGGGATCGCTCTCTTTAGAGCGGATCTCTGAAACAACAGATTGGACAATTCGCTCAACTCTTAAGGGATAGTCCTCAAGAGGTAACCCGAATTGCCCAGGATAGCGGCCAGCGCCATAATGTGTTTCGTCAGAAGAAAACGCCATATAAACAAAAGAGATAACCTCTCTTTTATTTAACTACAAGACAAAGATCTTCTTTCTTTTTAGAAATAACTGGCGCTTCTAATACATATTGAAAAACCAACGGCGCTACAATTGTCGCATCCGATTCGATAATAAAGCTCGGCGTCTCGGAAGAGATTTTGCCCCAAGTGATCTTCTCACTCGGCGTAGCTCCACTGTACGATCCAAACGAGGTCGTAGAGTCGCTGATCTGACAGAAGTAACCCCAAAGTGGGCACTCTTCTTCAAGATCTTGGCGCACAAGAGGTACGAGACAGATCGGGAAGTCCCCTGCGATACCACCGCCAATCTGGAAAAAGCCGATGGAGGCAGTCTGCTCTCGATACCAAGAGACCAGCGCAGCCATCTGCTCAACACCCGATTTCACCGTGTCAAACCGCTTTACATTGCCTCTGATTACATGGGAGACAAAGATATTTGCAGTGGTCGAATCTTCCCAGCCGGGTGTGAAGATCGGCAGTTTTTTTTCATAGGCAGCGAGCAGCCAAGAATTTTTAGGATCGATCTCATACGAGGGCACGAGCACACCGCTCTCGAAGAGCTGATAGAGATATTCGTAAGGGAAGTAGCGCTTGCCCTCAGCCTCTGCTTTCTTCCAGAGATCTAGAATGTGAAGTTCGATTCTGCGGATCGCTTCATCTTCGGGGATGCAGGTGTCGGTCACACGGTTGAGT
>JAJFMM010000181.1 GCA_021772165.1 Chlamydiota bacterium
GGTGGAAAAGTACTCATGGCGCTTGAGATTGACTAGCCGAAAGGGCTTCTTTGCGCGTACGATCTGGATTTTGCCTTTACTGGGTAGCTCGATACCATCCAGGCCGTCTGCACGCACGTCAATCGGGTCGTAGTGGCTTAGGTATTCGATTTCGATGCGGTGATGCGGCATGAGGACGATAGGGCGGTTGGAAATGGTGTGAGGAGAGATGGGGGTGAGCACCATCGCCTCGAGGCCAGGACTCAGGATCGGGCCTCCGGCTGCGAGTGAATAGGCTGTCGATCCATTGGGGGTGGCCAGGATCACGCCATCGGCGATGAAGGTGTTTACGTAGACATCGTCGAGGTAGATGGCCAGTTCAATGAGGCTGTAGTTATGAGCGCGGTGGATCACGACCTCGTTGACAGCGCGCAGCGTCTTGCCTTTGTAGGAGGCTTCGATAGCGAGACGCTCATCGACCTGGTAGTGTCCGGCGAGCAGGTCCTCCAGGCTGTGGAAGATATCATCGGCAGGGATGTCCGCCATGAAGCCGAGGTGCCCTAGATTGATGCCGAGGATGGGGGCGTCGATGTGGCTGTAACGGTGTGCGATGCGCATCAGCGTTCCATCGCCTCCCATGGAGATCAGGAACTTGATCTGGGATGGGTCTGCTTGAGAGAGCGGCTTTGCGCCAATGCTCTTGGCCTTTTCATCTTCAGCTACAACGGAGATGTTTTTGGATTCGAAAAATTCTCGGATCTGGATGGCCAGTTCAAACGAGTGCTTTTTCTTTTCGTTTGGAAAGAGGGCGATCTGCATGTTCTTGCAAAATCCTTTGGGCAATGGTTTCTGGGTCGAGGCCGATCTCTCTTAGGAGCTCTTTCGTAGATCCGAACTGTACAAAGCGGTCGGGTACACCGAAATTAAGGACATCGATCTCCTTCCACCCGTTCTGCATGAGGAAGGAATTAAAAATCATCCCCAATCCCGCATTTACAGCATGCTCTTCGATCGTTACGACTAAAGAGTAATGGGGGAGGAGGTGATTGAAGAGTTCGGTATCGAGTGGTTTGACAAAGATCGGATCGACGACAGTCGCCTCAAGTCCTGCTTGCATAAGGATCTCTCGCACACGAAGAGCGGCTGTACACTGATGGCCGAGAGCGACGATCAGGATATCTTGTCCATCTGCCAGGATTTCTCCTTTGCCAAGGGGGCGTCGTTGAAGCGGCTCGTCAGGCTCTTCTGTCTGGAGATTGGGATAGCGGATCGCAGTCGGTCTGTTCCAGGAAAAGGCGCATTCTAAAAGCTCTTTGAGCAGGTGGCCGTTTCTCGGCTGGGCGATGACCATACCGGGCATGGCGTTGAGAAAAGCGATATCGTAGATGCCATGGTGGGTGCTGCCATCTGGTCCTGAGATAAAGGAGCGATCGAGTGCGAAGACGATCGGGATCTCCTGCATGCAGACGTCGTGGAAGAGGTTGTCAAAGGCGCGCTGCAAGAAGGTGGCGTAGATGCAGGCGACAACTTTTTTATCTCGGCTGTAGCCAATGCCACCGGCAAAGGTGACGGCGTGGCCTTCTGCTATGCCCACATCGAGACAGCGCTCGGGAAATTTTTGCATGAACTCATCGAGGCACGAGCCTGCCGGCATGGCGGGTGTAATCGCTACGATGGAAGCGTCGCGCTCGGCCATTTTGAAGAGATGGCGGCCAAAAATCTTGGGGAAGGTCGGTTTGGCTGTAGACGTGGGCAGGAATTTACCGCTGCAGAGATCGAAAGGCTTTGCACCATGGTAGGAGGTCGGGTTGGCAATGGCGATCGGCATGCCTTTGCCCTTTACGGTCATCACGTGCAGAAGGACGGGACGAGAAAAATGCTTGAGCGCTTCGAGTGTGGAGATGAGCTTGCCGATATCATGGCCATCGATCGGGCCGACGTAAGAGAGGCCGAACTCTTCAAAAAAGGGCGCGGGGCTCACGATGTTTTTCATCGATTCGGTGATCTTCTGCCCCAGCTTTCCTAGTGTAGAGCCGTAAGAGGGGATCTTGGCGAGGATCTCCTGGATTTCCTGGTAGAAGCGGTTGGATGTTGGATTGCTGAGAAGACGGCTTAGGATGTTTTTGATGTTGCCGACGTTTTCAGAGATCGAGCGGTCATTATCGTTGAGTACCGCGATGAAGCGGGTTAGATCTTTGGGCACGTTGTTGAGCGCTTCGAGCGTCAGGCCACAGGTCAAAGAGGCGTCGCCTAAGATCGGGAGGATATACTCTTTTCCTTCTGAAAGGTCGCGGCTCTTGGCTGTGCCGAGGGCAAGAGAGAAGGCTGTGCCTGCATGGCCGGCGTAAAAGTGGTCGTGAGGCGACTCTTTTGGATGGCAGAAGCCGCAGAGGCCTTGATACTGACGGATTTTAGGAAAGAGGTGGTTGCGGCCGGTCAGGAGTTTGTGCGGATAGGATTGATGGCTGACATCAAAGATGAATTTGTCAGTAGGGGAGCTGAACACATAGTGCATTGCGATTGTTAGCTCGACGATGCCGAGATTCGAGGAGAGATGACCGCCATTGGTGGAGAGCACCTCGAGTATGCGCTGACGGATCTCTTCTGCCAGCGTCTCTAGCTGCGGTATAGAGAGTTTCTTGAGATCGGATGGTTTAGAGATCCTGCTCAAAATGGGCATGCATTTTCGCCTGAAGGTGTGTTTCTCGGATAGGGCTGTGCTTGAGGTGCATTGGCTCCGTCTACAACCAATTCGCCATTGCGACCTTTGATGAGCATTTCTACTTTCTGTTCAGCGGAAGTTAGCTTGCCCGAGCATAAGCGAATGAGCTTGTCCGCTTCTTCAAAGAGCTTGATCGACTCATCGAGGGGCGTTTTACCCGTGTTCATTTTGGCGAGAATCTGTTCTAGCCTCTCAAAGGCGGTCTCAAAGGTGTGGTCCATCAGGTGTCTCTGTGATTTGCAAAGCCGTTCCACGGATCGTTCCATCCGCCAATACGGCTGTAAAGTTTTGATTTGAACGCAGCTCTTTCGCTGAAAGAATAATGGAATTTTCCTTTTCGGAAAAGAGAATGGCGTAGCCTTTTTTAAGCAGGTTTTGCGGATGTAGCGAAGCTAGAGAGGATTCGAGCCGTTTCAGCAGATCTTTTTTTGAAGCCAGGGCTCTCGTTTGTTCGCTGTCGATCGCTTGATAGAGCGCATCCGGGGAAAAAGCGCGTCTTTTCAAGGAAAGAATCGAGCGCATCGTCTCATCGAGCCTGAGCGTATTGGTCGCCAAAGCGGCGCGCATAGTGGCAATCCGCTGAGAGGGTCTGAGATGATCGAGTGCCTGGCGTAGGTCGTCGAGTTTCTGGCTCGGCATGGCCAGAAGGGAGTGGGGATGTGCGAGCAGGGGGTGCATCTGCAGAGAGGAGAGCCTCTGCTTATGCTGGCGAAGCAGATTTGTTAGGAAGTTTTTCGACTGAATGGCCGCGTTTTCCAGGTTTTTAAGCAGTTGAGCCTTTTCCGCGATGACCATCTCTGCAGCGGCCGAGGGCGTGGGCGCTCGGACGTCTGCGACCCAATCGGCGATGGTAAAATCGGTTTCATGGCCGACCGCGGAGAGGATCGGAATGCGCGATTCAAAGATCGATTTTGCTACGATCTCTTCGTTGAAGGCCCAGAGATCTTCGATGCTACCGCCGCCTCGTCCGATGATCAGCACATCGGCCAGATCGTGGCGGTTCATCTCATCAATCGCTTTAGCGATCTCTTCAGCTGATCCCTCTCCTTGCACCTTCACCGGATTGAGGATCACTTGAAAGCCAGCAAAGCGGCGGGTGAGTACATGAAGGATATCTTGGATCACAGCGCCGGTTGGGCTGGTGATGACGCCGATGCGCTTCGGCAGGGAGGGAAGAGGCTTTTTATGGCTGTTTTCAAACCAGCCTCGAGCAGCTAATGTCTCTTTGAGCTGCTGGAAACGAAGGAGGAGTTCTCCCGCGCCGAGGAATTGCAGTTCGCGGATGATGAGCTGGTAGCTGCCTCTTGGGACATAGACGCTCAGCTCTCCCTGGGCAATCACCTGGTCGCCATCTTTC
>JAJFMM010000182.1 GCA_021772165.1 Chlamydiota bacterium
GACGCCGGCCTTACGCAGGAATAGCGAAGCTAGATTAGCTCGTAACCCCGATTTTCAGATGTTGCTACGCAAGCAAGATCAGGTGAGAGCTCGCCTTGCGTCTCTACCGCCTAATTCTATTGATGAAGCGCCGCCAACAGGTGCTGATCTGCAGATGATTGAAGCTGTGAATATCGTCAAAGATATGGTGCAGATGGAAGAGCAGGCTCAACCTACCACCGCATCATCTAGGAGCTTTGATCTGAATCAGCTCCTGAAGAGGACCGGTTCTGATTGAGTTTGTGGCAGATCCAGTCGACCACTTTTTTCGAAGTCATTAAGTGCAGATGACCTGCATGAGTGACGCAGAATTGATCTCCGCTGTCGAGAAGCGCACTTTCGGCCGGGACAATCTGGTCTGCGTCGGATCCGATGTGATAGAAGCGGATCTGTTCTTTTTTTTCCTCAATACCTTTTCGAATCTCCCTTAGAAGCAAAGAATCGGGTTGCATCTCTCTGGCATTAGGGCCGATCCCTAGCCAATTTGCAAGAGGTGTGCCTTTCAGCGGTGAGCCGATTGTGAAGAGATCGGTTACTTTGCCGAGAGGTGCCATCTGAGTTGCGTAGAGAGCGCTTACGATGCCCCCCATCGAATGACCGATGAGAGTGAGATCTTTTCTTCCGGTCTGCTTCTGAATTTCTAAAGCCTTCTGTTCTACTTTTTTCGCATAGGATTTTAGAGGAAGAAAGGGGTGACCTAGATTAATGGTGTAAACAGGGCCTAGGCGCTCTTGTTGAAAGCGCTTTAGATAATAGGACCAGCCGGAAGCATTGTGGAGATAGCCGTGGACGAGGAGGATCGGTTCTCCTTCGCCTTGGATTTCGTACTGTTTAAAATAGGCTGAGGCATACTTGATGCCGGAGCCGATCATACAAAAGATCTCTTTGGAGAATCCGTAGAGCTTATCGATGTAGGTTTGCTGTGTTGGGGAGAAGGAGCTGGAGTATTTTTTGAGTAAGAGTACGGGGCCGATCAGGATCAGGCCGAAAGCTGTCCATAGAGGGAGTACAACTGTTACTAAAAACAGCATCTTGACGGCTCCGAGCAGCCACTCCTTCTGCGTCATGGGACGATTCGCCTGAAGCTTAGATTTTTTTGGGTTCTCTGGATGCTGACTGGGGTTGTTTTCAATCATAGCTAAAATGAATGTAAGAGATTTTCACGAACCTTTCCAGGTAAGTCTTAGGCTGGGCAGCAATTAGGCTGATGACTTTTGATCTTTGAGCAGATCCAATCGGCGATTTTTTTCGAGGTTAGTAGGTTTGCGTGACCCACGTGGTTGACGCGGAGTTCATTTCCGCCTTCTAAAATGGCGTATTGAGCGGGGACGATCTGATCAGAGTCCGATCCGATATGGTAAAAGCGCGTATGATCTCTGATTTGCTCAATTCTTTCGCGGATGGATTGTAGGAGAGGGGAGTTGGGTCTCATCGCTCTGATGGCGGGTCCGACGCCGAGCCAGTTAGCAAGCGGGGCTCCTTTCAGGGGGGCTCCGATAGTGAAGAGGTCGGTTACGGTGCCTTCGGCTGCTATCTTTGTTGCGTAGAGAGAGCTGACGATGCCTCCCATTGAATGGCCAACGAGAGCGAGGTCTTTTCTTCTTGTTTGTTTCTGAATTTCCAGAGCTTTTTGCTCAACTTTTTTTGCATAAGCTTCCAGTGAGAGAAACGGCTCTCCTAAATCGATGGTATAGACGGGGCCGAGATTCTCTTTCTTGAAATAGGTTAAGTAGGTTGACCAGGCTGAGGCATTATGCAGATAGCCGTGGACGAGGAGGATCGGTTTTCCTGTGCCCTGGAGTTCAAGCTCGTTAAACTGGGACATAGCATATCTGGCTGAAGAAGTGAGGATGTAAAAAATCTCTGTGGTGAATGCGTAGAGATGGTCGATGCGTTTCTGGAACGCTTCTGGAAAGCAGGTAGAATATCTTTTAAGAAGGACTGAGGGGGCAATTAAAGCCAGTCCGAGCGCTGTCCATAGAGGCAGGGCGACCGTCAGAGTAAATAGCATCTGGACGGTGGCGATCAGCCATTCTCTTTTCATCATCGGGCCTTCTGGCTCGGGGATCAAAGGAGCTGGAATTGCATTAATTTTTTGGTTAAATAAAAGTGTATTGTTGTAGCAAGTCATTGGTAAATATGATGCCATAATTGCCAATTAAATCAAATGTAAGGATTATTTATTAAATACTGGATATTTTCGGTGGGGAGGGAGGATATTGCCTTAAAATCCGTTCTCGTATTAGTATTTCTCCCTTTGCAACATCTTGCAGATGGCCGGATAGCTCAGATGGTAGAGCAGAGGACTGAAAATCATTGTGTCGCTGGTTCGATTCCAGTTCCGGCCATATCTCAAACATTTATCAAACAAATATTGGCCGGAAAAAAAACCGCAGGTTTTTTAGAATCGAAATGTAGGACGAAGCTTGCTTCGCCGAAATGCGAGCTTTAGCTCGCCAGTGAGGAGCTCTGCGACGAACCGGCGGGAGTCCCGGATACCTGTTCCGGCCAACTTTCCTTAAAAAAAATCCTGAGCTCACCTAACATAGGCACAATTGGTTGACTGGGGGATGTCTAGTGGTGTCGTATCGAGAGCTGATTCATTTTATCTGGCAATTCATGAGATTGCAAAAATGGATCTTCCTTGCAATTTTCATCTTAGACTTTTTTGCCTGGTCTTTAGATGTATTGCTGTGGCCCTATATTTTACGTTACTTGGTTGATACCTTTGCTCATTTTGAGACCGATCGTTTAGCGGTGTGGGGAGCGCTTTTCACACCGATTGTTGGCGCAATTGGACTTGTGATCTACGTTGAAACAGCATCTCGGACTATGGGATTTCTTATGGCTAAGGCCATGCCTAAGCTCCAAGCTGACATTCGTATGCATATGTTTGAGCATACCCAGCATCACTCACCGCGCTATTTCAATGAGCGCTTTGCTGGAAGTTTGGCCAATAAACTGACAGACATGACAACGCAAGTTGATCTGATTCTTCAGCAACTGTTTTTCCCAATTATTCCAGCAATTTCTGCCTGTATTTTGGGTGCTGGATTCCTCTGGTTTGTGAATCCCCTATTTGCTTGGATTTTGCTTGGTTGGATGGTTACCCACTTGAGCATATGCATTTTATTTACCCGTTCAGTAGATGCTTTCGAACATCGGCATGGAGAAGCGCGCAGTGACTTAGTAGGTAAGATAGTAGATAGCTTTACCAATAATTTTGCCGTTAACCTCTTCTATAAGTTTTTCTATGAGAGGAAATTAATTAATCCTTTCCAGAAGGAAGAGAAACAGACAAACCAAGAAGCAAAGATCTATGTCGAAAAAATGCGATGCGTTTTGTCGCTTTTTTATATTGTCGTCGTCGTTTTTGGGATGTTTGGTTTGCTAATTTATCTTTGGGTGCATCGTCAAATAAGTACTGGCGAAGTCGTTCAAGTGTTCACCACTATGTGGAGCTTAGCGATGATTCTCTGGACTGTTGGCTCGTCATTGCCTGTTCTCTTTCAGTCTTTCGGTATTGCTAAGCAGGCCTACTCTGTGATGCTCGATGAGGAGGACTTAGGGGATCTGCCTAACGCAAAAGAACTAAAAATTTCTTCCGGTGAAATCGTTTTTGATAATGTCTCTTTTCAGTATGGAGAACAGAGTCTCTTTGTGAATAAACAGGCCCATATTCGTGGGGGAGAAAAGGTAGGGCTTGTCGGCTATACAGGCGCCGGAAAATCTACTTTCATTAATCTGATTTTACGTTTCTTCCCTATCCCTCAAGGAAGGATTCTCATCGATGGTCAGGAAATAGCAAATCTTAGCCTGTCATCGCTAAGGAGCCAGATTGCATTGATTCCTCAAGATCCCGTTCTTTTCCATAGAACTTTGCGTGAAAATATCTGCTATGGAAAGCCGGAGGCAACGGAGGATGAAATTGCCCGAGCCGCTAAACTGGCTCATTGTGATGAGTTCATTAGCAATATGACTAATGGTTATGAAGCTAAAGTTGGTGAAAGAGGGACTAAGCTATCCGGTGGAGAAAAACAAAGAATCGCCATTGCCAGGGCCATTTTGGTCGATGCGCCCATTCTTATTTTGGATGAGGCGACTTCATCTCTCGATTCTGTCACAGAAAGATATATTCAAGAGAGTTTGGAAAAGCTCATGCGAGATCGAACGACCCTTGTAATCGCACACCGTCTTTCCACGCTTTCTCAGATGGATCGTATTCTTGTCTTTGACAGCGGGAAAATTGTGGAGGAAGGCACACACTCCAATCTGCTCGCTAAAGAGGGGCTTTATGCTCGTATGTGGAAAATGCAGGTTGGGGGGTTCTTGCCGGAAACTCCTGTGTAAATGGATAGAATCTCAATTTCCTAGTTTCGAATCGTTATCCTTAGTATATCCAACAAAAAGAGGGTAAAGAACTCTCGTAAGAGCTGTCTGCCGTGAGCCACCGCAAAAAAATCACTTTTTTGTTTTTGGCTGTCGCGTGCTGCTTAGCTGCTAAGAAGGCTGTCTATTGTGGTATTGCGCTGCTCTTGTTGCAATGCTCTTCTCTCTCGTTTATCGGCGAGGTCTTTTGCAAAATGACTCCGTGGGCGGACACCGTAGGTGAGGAGTGTTTCTTTGCCAGGCGAGTTCTTTCCCTTGGAGCTCAAAGCTTTTTTCTGCAGGCGTGTTCTAGCGAAGAGTCCAATGCTTTTGCCTCTTGGGAGGAAAACGCTAAGAATTTGTCTGCAATCCCCGTTGCCTCTGAGGAAGAAAAAGAGCTGGTCGCTTTTTTGAAAAGACGTTGGCTTTCTAAGGCGTGCGGCTATAGCCAAACAGCCGTTCATTGGGCCTGCCCCTGTTTTGATTTCGATGTCCAGATGCATCCCGATTCCACGCGCTCATATTCGAGGGATCAGGGCTCGCAGATATCGAAAGCGTATGAGAAGAGGCTCAAAGAGGTTAGGCAGGAGCTTGCACTGTCAGACGAAAATTCTTTGATTCTGACAAGACCCTCTGTGGTGAAAAACTATCTGCCGCGCTGTATTGAGATCGATGCGATGAAAAAAGCTGAGAGCACTTCTTTGGAAAGAGGTACTGCTGTGCTCGATTTCACCTCAATGCTCCGCGATGAGCCTGCTGATGCTTGGGAAAAAAAATACCGGACTCTCTTGCCCGCGCACTTGAAAGGGGCGGTTTGTATTCAAGAGGGCGATGATGGCGATTGGATTCGTATTCTCTCTCTCGAAAATGAAAAACCGCATGACGCCTATCGCTTCATTCTGGAATGGGTCTCGCTTTTCGGTTTTACTGCCAATGCGGTTGAGGTCAATCGCCACGGGGATTCCTTGGTCGATGCTTATACAGCAGAGGCTGTTTCAGATTTTTCTGAAAAAGAGGCGTTTATCCGGTTCTTGAATGCCTTTAGTTGGTCTCCAAAAGGCGAGCATGAGGCCCTCATGGGCGATGGCTATCTGGCTGTTTTGAAAGGGCTTTTTCAGGAATCTTCTGAGCAGCAGTGGAGGGCGGTCATGCGCTCAGAGGCAAAACAAGACATTATGCGGCTCTGTTTTTCTAGAATCCAGAAAGTGCTGGGAAAGGTGGCTCTGGGTGACTTCCCTCGCTTTTACGACCTGACGGCTTCTTTAGAGCAGGTTCATGAAAATCTATCTTCTCTTCTCGAGCTCCTCTCTCCTTTTAAGCCGAAAGATTTTTCGGCCATTTATCAAGCTGTGCTCGATCCTCTACCGGTGGGGCTGAAAGCTCGGTCTGCTGTGCATTCGTCGGGGATGACCAGTCTTGCCGGGATTCTCAAAGCTGTGGAGAATTCAGTAGGGGGCCGCCCACGTATTCTTTATGGGGAAAATCTCTATTTTGAGGGCCTCGAAGCCATTGAGAAAGTGGCTCACTCCGTCGCTATGTCCAATGCCACCGAAGAGGATTGGAGAGAGGCGGATCTACTCCTCTCTCAGTCTAATCCCGCGTGGAAGAGGGGAGAGCCGAGCTGTCCAAATCTCTACAGAGAAGAGAGGATTATTGACGATGTACGAAGGGCTCTCCAATTGAGGAGCAAGCCCTTGTCTGTGGCTCTCGATTGCACGATTGAATGGATCGACTGTGCCAAAGGTAAAAAAATCATCGAGGCGTTTGATGAAGAGATCGCCTCCGGAAAGCTCAATATCCTTTGCTACCGAAGTGGCTTGAAGTTCGATCTGTTCGGAATGGATAATTTTTGCGGAGCTCCTTTTTTCATGATCCATAACGAGGAAGGGCACTGGTCCGCCTTCGAGCCCCTGCTCACGGATCCTGCCCTACAAACAGATCGGTTGAGCTTCAATTGGTACTGTCTTGCCTATCGCTATGGAGCTGACCATTTGGAGCGGTATCGCAAACAGATCTTTGGGAATACCAGGGCGATCCTCACCTCTATCCCTCAGAGGCTCTTTGATCCAGCCTCTCGTTATCGGGTGATTCCTATGGAAGCGTCCGCTACACCCTGTTTCATCGATATCAAAGTTTCGGGCGCTCTGCATGAGCTGAGAGCTTCGACTGCCATCGGTGCAGGTCTCTATCTGCAAGCAATGGCGGCGGGTCATCCGGTCCTTTACCGCCGGAGCATCGGTTTTTGTCATACGAACTTAGGTCTGCTCTTCAATGAGGACTCTTCGTCATCGAGACTCACTGTGGGCCTCGATCCCTCTCAAGTTGAGTTTTATGTCGACTATTTCCGGCAGCTCGATCGCTTAAATGGCTCCGTTTTGCAATAACTGTGCAATATCCGGAGATGCGGAATTTTCTATTGCTGAGACTCTGCTTGTCTCTGAGATGGGGCCATTTGCCAGCAATAACTGGGTGATTCCCAGATAGCCCTCTTTTGCAGCACGTCTAACTGCCCAGCCTCTGAGGCACTCCGAGATCTCGCCGTTAGCAAGGAGCTCTTGTATGACTGCCTGGTATCCCCCCGCAGCAGCCAGCCTTACGCCTAAGCTCCTATCATCGACGGAGATGTCGCCATCTTGCAATAAAGCTCGCAGGATCTCCAGATGGCCTCGCTCTGCGGCTTCTTTTGCTGCCCAGCCTCTATCGTCGAGACTCAGCAAGTAACTGTGTTCGTTCAGATGGGCTAGAGCTCGTATGGCCACATCCGAAATGGTTTCGAGATAAGGAATTGCTTTAGAAGTTAGCCACTCTTCATTGAGGATGACGACATTTCTATGGACGGTGTCAAGTTCTTCTCCTGCAAAATCGTAGGTTTGTAGGGTAGAAATAGATTCGCAACTATTCATCATGGTATTTCCGTTTTATCGATTGAAGGGGGAAGAGTTTAACGCAGGTTCCGGTTACTTTTACATGTGTAATTTTTCTTTGAGATATATAAGTCTTGATTCTCTCTCTCGATTCGTTAAACTCTCTCTCAAAACTATGACAATTCAAAGACTAAGAGACTTTTTTCCTGCGCTGAACCAATGGCATTATCTCAACTATGCTTCGACGGGGATGCTGCCTACGCCTTCTGTGCAATTGCTCCAGGAGCTTGCGGCAGATGCTGCGGGTCCCTTTTTCACACATCGTGATAAGTGGTTTGGTCTGCAAGAATCTGCGAGGGAGAGTGCGGCGAAATTGATCGGTGTCTCCTCCGATGAGATCGCCTTTACTACAGCGACATCGGGAGCGCTTTCGCTCATTGCCAATGCAATCCTTTGGCAAAAGGGCGATCGCGTGCTCTATCCCGCCGATGAGTTTCCTTCCAATCGCTTTGTCTGGGACAATCTAATCCACAAAGGCGTCCAAGCAGAGGCGATTGAGCCTGAAAAAGGCGTCTCTTTTGCCGATCAGTTGGCAAAGATGGATCTGACAGGCGTGCGTCTCGTGAGTTTTTCGCTTGTCTCCTACTGGGACGGAAGAGTGCAGGATGTCGCCGAGGTTGTTCGGGTCTGTCATGAAAGAGGCATTCTCGTGTCGGTGGATGCGATTCAGGGGCTCGGCGCCATTGCCTTTGATGCGAAGGCGTCGGGCTGTGATTTTGTCTCCTCAGGCGCTCACAAGTGGCTCTGTGGTCCTCTTGGCATTGGCTTTCTTTATGTAAGAAAACCGCTGATCGAGAAGCTCTTTGTGCCGAATATAGGTTGGGCCAGCGTGCAGAATCCGCGTGAATTTGAGGCAAAATCGTTTGTGTTCAATGAGAGTGCTAGACGCTTTGAGGCGGGAGGGCGCGATCTCTGGGGCATTGCTGCGATGGGCTGCTCGATCGATACGCTCGCATCGGTTGGATGGAGTGCGGTTCATGAAAAGATCGCCGAATGGAATCGAACCCTTCGCAAAGAGATCGCGGCACTGGGTTATCAGCCACTGTATGAGGGAGAGACTACATCCGGTATCGTGGGTTTTCGTCTTAAGTCGATGGATGACGTAGAGAGGTTGAAGCAGAATTGCGAAAAGGATAACGTCGTTCTTGTACAGCGTGGTGATTATGTGCGGGTTTCCGCCCATGCCTGTGTTCAAAAAGAAGATATCGACCTATTTCTTGGCGCACTAGCGAATGAATAAAGAGAGAGAGCATTTAGGATATTTCTACGGCATTCTGGCCGCTTTGTCCTATTCTCTCATGGTTCTCTTTGTCAAGCTGTCCAAAGATGTGCCGATTCCGGCCATGGTCTTCATTCGTTTTCTCTTCGGGTTGCTAATCCTCATGCCGGTGCTCATCAAACAGCGTGTGAAATTTTCTCTCAAGCATCTCCCGACGCATCTAGTGCGCGACCTCTCGGGCTTAGCTGCTCTCTACTGCTTTTTCTACGCGACGGAAAAAATCCCCCTTGTCAATGCGACGACGCTGATGAGTACAGCGCCTCTCTTTGTGCCTCTGATTGTGCTTGTGCATCACAAGCTCATTGTCCCCAAGCTCAGGATGCTGGGGCTGCTGATCGGATTTGTCGGTGTGGTAACGATCGTCAAGCCGACAGGTGCTAACGCAGCTGAGCCGGCAGAATGGATCGGTCTTGCGGCGGGGGTGTTAGCAGCTGTTGCTTACGTCACCATTCGCAAGCTCAGTCGGGTGGAGAGCACATCGACGATACTATTTACCTATTTTCTGGTGTCGGCAGTCGTCTCTTTTCCCCTGACGCTCGCTTTCTGGAAGCCGATCGAGAGTTCGATGCTCGGGTTCTATCTGCTGCTGATCTGTATTTTCGGTACGGTTTACCAGTATTTCCTCACTAAGGCTTATACGCACACGCCGCCATCTAAGGCGAGTGCGATGACCTATCTCAGTGTGATCTTTAGTGGTCTTTTAGGCTGGTTGGCTTTAGGCGAGGTGCCTACAATGCGAGTGCTTATCGGCGTCGTGTTGATCATCTCTGGCGGCTTAATCATTGTCTTTGACAAGGAAGATCCGAGGATCTGGGGCTCTAAGAAATCTGATTAGAAATTTTCAGAGCTGTTGAAAGAAGCTGCTAGAGTATCCCAACAGCTTTAGTGTTCTGTTTTTACCCTGGACACATAAAAGCATTATAACAATCTTTCCTGCATTCTTTTAGGCGTGCAGGATTGTTGGCGTACTTACCACGACAGGCATTTAGGCAGACTCTATAGCCAGTGTCATCCATTGCTTTTGCAGTCGGGAGGTTTGATAGTATGCCCACAACAATTGAAGTAAGCGCTAGGGACCCAACAGAGTTCACTAGATTCCTGGGAAGGAAGTTTGAAACTCCGTGATGATTTAATGCTGCGATAGACATAAGAAACTCCTTTTTTTCATGGTTGGTTAAGGAAAAGATTGGACTCGCTTCGATTGGATTGGTATCGCCGCGTTGTGAGATCTCTCAGGAATATTAGAGAAAAAAATATCTCGAATCCATCGCAAACAACCAAAAAATACAATTATTTCAATTGCAGGAGAAACTAAACTTTTTAAAATGTTTTGAGCCAAAAAATCATGATTTTCAGGAGAACAACCTGAAATAAATACAAATAGCAACATAGAAATCCCCACAACCTTTGCAATGGTTTTTAGAGCCCAATTAAAGGTATTGTTTAGTTTTTCAGTTAATGAATCAGAGAAAACATCATCTACTATATCGACATCCATATAAACCTCCTAAATAAGTGTACTCGTTGCGATGTCAGCAGCTTTAATAGCTGTTTTCATGGGAGCTGGAACAAAATCCTTGCTCAAGTCAATAATAAACCTTCCGGCTGCCATGAATCCATGTCCGGCAAAGGCAGTACACGCTACTTTTCTTTGCAACCAAAGAGATGTACAGCCTGGTATACTTTCAACGCATTTTCCAAATGTTGGAGATTTGTTTTTTCTTTCTATGTTTTCTTCGTTAAAGTCATTTAAAATAGAAGTATAACAATGGTCTTTTCCTTTCTCGTCTTTGATTTCAGAACATTTTGAAAATGCATTTGTTTTCCCGGTTATCCAGCTGATTGAATTTAAAATCGTATTATCATTGCATTCCTTAAAAACTTTAAGTTGAAGCTCTGAACATTTAAGGTAAGCATCTGAAATTGAAAGACAGGTCCAGTATTCCATTCCAAGAGATCCTCCTGTCATCGCCAACCGAAAAGGTATTGCAAATTGAGGATTAGTTAAGAGAGCAGCATCAAAACACTTATCTGTGATAGTTTTAAATGTACTCCATTTTGAGAAATTATCGATTAGAGAGATTGCTTTAGATCCTCCTTCTCCATTTATAAAATTCCCTGCATTAAGAGCGAGGCTCCCTACTTTATAGCAAGCCTGTCCTGCCATCCAAGTGCCCCCTTTCCAAACTTTTCCAGCTCCAACACATACTTCGGCAACGGAGAATGCCTCAGCTTTTCCGCTATTTTGAAAAGTATTTATGAAAAGCGTTGTGATTAGCGCAAATCCCAAATTCTGAATAGGATTGGTCATCAGGGAAGATATTGGGGATCCTCCAACTGCTGAAATGCTCATGCAACCTCCTAAATTATTTGAAAGTGCGAAGAAACTAAGAGAAGAATATCTTTAAGTCAAGGATTCTCTTCGCGGCAGGATCACTAAAGCTTATGCGCATACACCGCCATCCAAGGCGAGTGCGATGACCTATCTCAGTGTGATCTTTAGTGCTCTTTTAGGTTGGTTGGCTTTAGGCGAGGTACCTACAATGCGAGTGCTCATCGGCGTGATGTTGATTATCCCTGGCGGCTTAATCATTGTCTTTGACAAGGAAGAGCCGCGAATCTGAGGCTCTAAGAAATCTGATTGAACGCTTCATCGAGGTGTTTTAAAAAAGCTGCCGGAGTCTCTCGGCAGTATTTGCGCTCTCCATATCTCTAAATCATTGAGGAGTAACAACTATACCATCTCGCAATAGATCCCCTTGCGTTGCCGGGGAAGCAACGGAGCCTCTAGGAAATGGATATGGTCCTGGATCTTTGTATTTATCAGTTTTTTTTCTTACTCTTAATATGTTAGCCATTCCCCCCAAAACAGTTTTTCCAAAAGGTCCATCATACCCAAGCATGGGAATGCTATTTTTGGGTATAGGCATTCCTGATTCTGTCATATCACGCATTCCTCTTGTTCCCATTGTCATATATCCAGGAATCAGTGAGCGTACTTTTTCATCAAAATCCCCAATATTCATTCCGAGCATATTCGGAAATTCATGACCCATTTGATTCATGGTGTGATGGGTCATATGGCAATGAAAAATCCAATCTCCAGGATTGTTAGCTAAAAATTCAATTACTTTAGCCGAACCTACAGGAACAAGAACTGTCGTTTCCGGAAGGAGAACTGACTTATTTTTTGCCCAACCTCCATCGGATCCTATAATTTTAAATGCATAACC
>JAJFMM010000183.1 GCA_021772165.1 Chlamydiota bacterium
ATCTTTGAGCACGAAAATCAGTAACTTGCTGCGATCGTAATAGGGCTGTGTGGCATCTAAGTGATGCGTCAGAATATCTCCGCCTGCTTTTTCTTCCAGGAAGGCTTTTGAGCCGACGATGTAGGAGTGACCGTCGATCTCTCCTTCAACGCCGCGGCCGGGATATTCTTGAAATCGAGTGGGCAGAGGCAGACTTTTTTCCCACTCCAGTGCTTTAGCGACGATGGCTTTGGCCACTGAATGGGATGAAAACTGATCGATCATCGCTGCATGAGAGAGGATCTCTTCTTTCTTTTCTCCGTTCAGAGAAACAATTTCTTCGACAAAAGGCGTTCCAAAGGTAATCGTTCCTGTTTTGTCGAACAGCACCGCCTCGGCAGACGCAATCTGCTCAATGGGAGCGCCGCCTTTGACGATGATGCCCGCATCCGCTGCCCGATTGATCCCGCAGATGACAGCAAGTGGCGTTGCTAGGATCAGAGGACAGGGAGTGGCTACGACAAGCACGGACAGGATGGTTGTTGGATCTCTTGTAATCCAAAATCCAAGAGCTGCCATCACAAGAGTCAATGGAGTAAAAAGAATCGCATAGTGATCGGCTAGCCTTTGGATGGGAGCTTTCTCTTCCTGCGCTTTTTTAACGAGCATGACGATTTTCGCATACTGGCTATCTTTACTCTCTCGATCGGCGCGCATTTCAATGGCCCCGTTGACATCAACGCTTCCGCTGAGCAGCTGAGTCCCCTCTCCTTTGCTCTGTGCCAAGGGCTCTCCGGTAAGGGCTGATTCATCGATTTCGGCCACGCCGCTGACGATCGTGCCATCGACAGGAATCAGATCTCCCGGACGTACGATGAGAATGTCTCCGACTTTGACTTCATGAACATCGATCTCTTCCATACGATTGTCTCGCTTTCTGCGTGCAGTGCGAGGCGCTCTGTCTAAAAGAGCTGTAAGAGAAGAGGTCGCTCTTCTGAGACCGTAGGCTTCAATAGCCTCTCCCCCCGATTGCATCAGTACAACGACAGCTCCGGCAAATGCTTGATCGAGGATGACAGCGGTAATGATTGCGAGCATGGCAATGATGTCGGCGGCGAACTCCCCCCGACAAATACCTCGCGCCGTTTTAAAGACAATCCGAGAGCCACCGATAATCAGCGTTGCAAACCAGATCCAGTGGCTGATCTCAACATTGAAAAGAAAGAGACGAAAAAAAATCCCAAGCAGGAGCCCAAAGAGGACGAAGAGCGGGAGAGGAGAGTGCTTAAGAAATGCCCAAAATTTGATCTTCACATTTTGTGATATAACAAATTGGAATTAGATTTCCAAAGGAGGAAGTGAAATTGAGTCATTTGCGTGGCGTTGAAGAAAGGATGCTACGGGACCTTTTATGAATTCTTTCGCTTGGTTGGGAGCTCTTCCCACGATGCGGGTGAGCTCAGAATGTGCCAGAGCTTCTTCACGAGTTAAGCCAAAGGCGGGATCCGATGCGATTTTTTCTGCAGTTAATTCTTCTCGCTGACTCATTTGGCGTAATTTTTCGTGGAGTTCCTGGCGACTTTTTCCCTTTTTCACCGCTTCCATTAAGATGTTTTCCATCACCAGATGCGGCAGCATTTTTTCCAAACGTTCTTGAGAGGCTGCTTGATCGACTTCGAGGTTTTGAATTAGAGGAATGAGAATGTTGAGAATCGAATCGGCCGCTAAAAATGCTTCGGGGATTGAGAATCGTCTATTTGCCGAATCATCGAGAGTGCGCTCGAGCCATTGGACGCTCAAGGTATGGGCAGCATTCTGATCGAGTGACATGAGAAAACGGGACAGTGCACAGAGCCGCTCTGCAAGCATGGGATTGCGCTTATAAGGCATAGCGGAGGAGCCCACTTGCTCTTTGCCGCGCGCCTCGAACATCTCTCCATCGTGTGCAAGAAGACGTAAATCTGTCGCCATCTTATGGACTCCTGCCGCAAAGGCTGATAGTCCATGCAGGACTTGCAGATCAATCTTGCGTGGGTAGGTCTGCCCGCAGATAGGGATAATCTTTTCAAAACCAAAGTCGGTGGCGATCATCTTCTCGAGTTGGAGCACTTTCTTCTCATCTCCATTGAACAGGGCGAGAAAAGAGGCTTGCGTGCCTGTGGCTCCCTTGGCCCCCAGGAAGGGCAGTTCGTTGGATAGCCTTTCCCATTCCAGAGCATCTGTAAGTAGATCCTGGAGCCAGAGACACGCTCTCTTGCCAATCGTGGTGGGTTGGGCAATCTGGTAATGCGTATAGCCAAGGCAAGGCACATCTGCATGCTTTTCAGCAAAGGAGGCAAGAGCTTTGATTGCCATTGAAATTTTTTGTAGTAAGAGCTGCAGAGCTTCTTTCAGTTGGATCAGATCTGCATTATCGGTCACATAGGTCGAGGTGGCTCCGAGATGAAGAATGGGCTTGGCATCGGGACATTCGTCGCCAAAAGCGTGAATATGCGCCATGACATCGTGGCGAAACCGCTTTTCATACTCTTTCGCTTTATCAAATGAAATTTTTTCTAGACTCTGGCGCATCTGCTCAATCTGATGGTCTGTAATATTGAGTCCGAGTTTTTGCTGCGCTGAGGCTAAAGATAGCCAGAGCTTTCTGAAAAGAAGAATGCGTCGGTACTGAGAGAAATGATTTGACATTTCACGGCTGGCGTACCGGGTAGAAAAGGGGCTTTCATATTCATGATGCGTCATAAAAAATAGTCTAGCAGATTGAACTGGAAGTTTATACTTTTATTTTCAAAGCATTAGAATGCAATTCTTTTGTGTTAAATGATTAAGTGGTTATATAATTAGTGGCAAAAGAATAAGAGGTATATTATGGCAGGAATAATTTTAGACCGTCCAAATAATGTTAATGATATTTTTTTTGATGCTGATGAAGCACCACCACCTTCAAAATTCAGCAGGGTAGTTGGTTCCGTCGGTTCAGGTATCGTTACAGGTGCAAATATCTATAAAGGCACCGTTGACACTGCCGCTTATGCTGGTAAAGCTACGATTCAATGTGCACAAGCTGCAATTTCAGTTGTTGGGGATACCTGGAAGAGAGGACTTACTGGAACGCTTAAAGAAGTTGCCAAGTCCTGCTCTGGATTCAATGAGCTCGTAAAGGCAAAGAATGAGTTGACTAAAGCTGAAGTTAGAATGGTTAAAGACGAGGATGAGATATTCACGCACAGCCGATCAATTTCCGAGAGATTGGGGACTGCAATTGGCCATAGTATCAATGCTACACTCAGGTTGGGTGCGTCTACGTTAGGGACTTTGTTAGGAAGTGCTTACGTTACCGGTTCTGCTCTAAATGCTCTGGATATGGAATATAAGAGCAATACTCTTTTGGGACTTTCTCAATTGGGTGCTAGCGGACTCAACGGAGTCGTAAGTATCATCGCAGAACCGATGACCTCTTGCGTCAGCACACTGGCTTCGTTAGCCAGCACAGTTACTTCGTTAGCTGGAAGAGGATTGGCTTATGTTGCATTGAATCCGAGCAATGTTACGGCTATGGCCGGAGCCGGAGCTTTTCTTTACGGTGCAGCTATTGAAGTGCAAAATGCGAATAAATCAGAAAGCTCAGTTGGTAAAGTGGCTCACACAACTGTAGCCATTGCATCAACCGTTTTTGCTTGTGCTGTTGCTAGAAGTTTAGTTTAAATCGATGAATGATGAAGCGCCCTTTTCAGGGCGCTTTTTTTCTATAATTTTTCTATGAGTGTACGCAGCTGATCTACGAGTTGCAGAGCTTGCTTTTTTTCAGCAGTCGTGACTTTGCACTGTGTGTTTCTGAACATCTCTTTAGCTCTTTTGAGAAAGGCAACTCCATGTCCAGCGAAGTGAGGAACTCTTTTGTCATCTTCATCTAAAGGAAATTCCTGACGGATGATTTTGAGCAGCTCTTGCTTGGGTTGGCCTGCATAGCTTTTGACGATCTCCAGTTTGCGATCCAGTTCGCCCGTTCTCGATGCAAGCGAGTAGACGGCTTGACGAGGCATCTGGTCGATCTTGGGATGCAAAGTTTGCGGAGTGACTGAATAAAATTCGTAGTACTGAAGAAAATTGTACGGCGTTTGGCGGTTGCCATAAACGGTGTACAGCCACGCTGTAAAAGCGCCGTCGCGATATTTTTTCAGGATATCCTGCGCTTTTTTAATGCGCTCCCCGTGGAGTATCACAGCTTGGTTTGTGATCGCTTTAACCTCAGAGGTGATGGCAGAGAGAGCTTTAAAGTCTCCATCGATCTCATCAGCTTCTGAGTGGCGATGCGATTGCAAAATGGTTTGCAGTTCGTCTTTTTCCGGCTCTGAGAGCGGTGTTACACGGAATACTCCAGAAAAGCTGGAGAGTTCTCCGTTACTAGCGCGCTCTACGAGCGCAGTCATTTTCGCTTGCGGCGTTTCTTTAGATTTGAAACGCAGATTGAGAAGATCGTTGAATTTAGACATGAGAGATTAGATCCTCTGTAAAATTTCTTTGGTCAGTGCACTGTAATCAAGTGCTGCGCGACTTCTGGGCGCCGTCTCGAAGATCGGCTTTCCATAAATCGTCGCTTCAGAAACAGCGATATCTCGCCGCACTTTTGCTTGCAAGAGTTTTCCGGGAAATGTTTCTTCTGTAACTTGTAGAAAAGCCTCGTTACTCTTGCCGCGCGGATTCCAGAAAGAGAGCGAAACACCGAGTACTTTGAGGCCGTGTCTCTCTGCAATGTTGTTGATGAAAAGCGAGAGGCGTTGTAATCCTTTTACACTATAAAATTCGGGTGTTGCACAAACAAGAGAGTAGTGCGCCGAAATGAGCGAAGACTCAGTCAGCCAGCAGAGCGATGGAGGCGTGTCGATGAGAATGAAGTCGTAATCGAGGCCTCGTAGAATCTCTCTAAAACGCTCATGAGAATAGCGATCTGCGGCGAGCGATCCGGAAACTTCTACGCGCTCGAGCCAGGTATCTGCAGGAATGATATCCATTCCAGGAATGCATGTGGGCAGAATCACGTCTTCAATGTTTTTTTCACCCTGTAAAACAGGCGCCATGCTGTCTTGCTCATCCGGATCGAAGCCAAGGCCTGTCGATAGATTCGCCTGTGCATCGAAATCGATCAGAAGAACTTTTTTCTGATGGTGTATGCAAAGGGATGAGCCGAGGTGAAGCGAAGTAGACGTCTTCGCGGTTCCGCCCTTAAAACTGCTGACCGCGATGATTTTCATGTTACCTTTTCCTTTGCCTCGGTTGAGTAGGGAGACATCAGCGACCTGCTGTTTCTCTCTTCAATAACTTTAGCAAGAAAATCAGAAATGTCAATCTCGCCATGTACAATATTGTCGCGTGTCCGCAGGGCCGCCGTGGAATTTTCCACTTCTTTATCACCAATGGTGAGCATGTAATTTGTTTTGAGAAGCTGCGCGGTACGCACTTTTTTTCCGACCGATTCGTTGGAGTCGTCCACATCGACGACTAGATTTTCTCGTCGTAGCCGTTTTGCAAGCTCATGCGCGTATTCAGCATGCCGGTCTGCAACGGAGAGAATGCGAATCTGATACGGGCTCAGCCAGAATGGGAATTTGCCGGAGAAATGTTCTACGAGGATGCCGAAGAAGCGCTCAATGGATCCAAACAGCGCACGATGCAACATAACAGGGCGCTTGTGCTGCGCGTCGCTATCGACATACTCGAGTTCAAATTTCTCTGGTAGCGACATGTCGAGCTGTACTGTTCCGCACTGCCAGAAGCGTCCTAGCGCATCGCGAATATGAATGTCGATCTTAGGGCCGTAGAAAGCACCGTCGCCTTCATTAACTCGGTAGGAATGACCCCAATCATCAAGAGCATCTTTCAAACCATTTGTTGCGATTTCCCAATCTTTATCCGATCCGATCGATTTCTCCGGTCGGGTTGAAAGCTCTAGTTTGTATGGCAATCCGAAGGTCATGTAGATCTTGTCAGCGAGTAACAAGATGTTGTTGATCTCTTCGCGGATCTGTGTAGGAAGCATGAAATGGTGCGCATCATCTTGATGGAAGCTGCGAACGCGGAACAAGCCGTTGAGTGCGCCGGATGCTTCGAAGCGATGAACGTGGCCTATTTCGGCAACGCGCATAGGCAGCTCGCGGTAGCTATGGATAGAACTACTATAGTAGAGCATGCAACCAGGGCAGTTCATCGGTTTGATCGCATATTCACGATCTTCTACCTGCGACAGATACATATTTTCGCGATAGTGCTCCCAGTGGCCGGAGCGCTCCCAAAGCTCTTTACTCATCATTGTAGGCGTCTTGATTTCGGTATAGCCTGCATCTGTTTGCAGTGAACGCAGAAAATCGAGAAGACGGTTCCAGATTGTTAGACCGCGCGGATGGATGAAGGGCATTCCGGGCGCCTCTTCTCGGAAAGAGTAGAGATCAAGCGCAGTTCCGAGAACTTTATGATCGCGTTTTTTTGCTTCTTCGAGAAAGTGAAGGTATTCCTTGAGGCGCTTCTTGTCGGGAAAGGAGATTGCATAGACGCGGGTGAGCATTTCTCGATCTGAATCTCCACGCCAATACGCTCCGGATGTTTTGAGCACTTTGAACGCTTTGATCTTATTCAACGAAGAGAGGTGCGGGCCGCGGCATAGGTCGAAAAATTCGCCCTGTCGGTATGCAGAAATAGGCGTTTCTTCAAATCCATCGATCAATTCGCACTTGTAGGGATTCTGTTTGAAGGCGTCGCGTGCTTCATCTTTAGAGGTGAATTCAAAGCGCTGTGTTTTCAAATTTTCTTTGAGAACAGTCTCTACTTCTTTCTCGATTCTATCAAAATCCAGATCGGAGAGCTCGAGATTGGCAAAGTCGTAGTAGAAGCCATTTTCAATAGGAGGTCCAATCGTCGGCTTGGCATCAGGCCAAAGACGCATGATGGCTTGTGCCAATAGATGTGCTGAGGTGTGCCAGAAAACTTCCTTGCCGGCCGGGTCGTCGAAATTAAAAAAAGCGACCTCATCTCCATCATTTAGAGGGGTCCACTGATCGCGCATGTTGCCATTGATCGTCACGGCAACAGCTTGGTCGGGGGCTGTTAAATGAATCTTTTCTGCAGCATCTCTGGCCGTGCTGCCTTCGGGGAGTTCAACGGTTGTGTTGTTTACAAGGATATTCATATGCACCATGATGAAAGAATGGCCACTAGTTTACAAAAATTGCTTCTAAAGAGAAATAAGAAATCATCGTGAAGAAAGATTTACTTGGGTTTCTCAGGGGCTCTCCTCTGGGGCGCTTGCTCGATCTAGACTCTCTAGCGGTTCTTTCCGAGAAGGCGGAGAGCTGCCCTTTGCAGGATCCTTTCCGCATCCGGGCGCGTTTCTTGGGTTGGAAGGTAGCCTCTCTTCTCTTAGATGAGAAGGGCGAGCTAAAAAGAGATTTTCTCTCTGAGCTGATTCATCTGCTGGAGATGGGCTCTTTCCCAGTCGGACAACAAGAGGGCGATGCGTGGATTTTCTCGCACCTCCTCACTGCTTTGCAAAAACTCGCCAAGGAAGAGCCTCTTTGGAAGGCTCTTAAAAAATGTTCGATGCCGCTTTGCAGCAAAAGCGCGGAAAAAACGATCCGCGATACACTCTGGCCAGATGAAGTCGGTCACTTGCAAACGGCTCATATAAGACGGGCTGTGCTGAGCTCCTGGCTCACTCTGTTGCGCCAAGCTACTGGTTCCTGTTTCGCAACAGCTCCGGCTATGCTCATTCAGCAGCAGAGTCCAATGCTTCTGATTGAAGATCTCGATGCGCTGCTCTCTTCGGGAGAATTGCGTCGAGGAGATTATGCGGCTCCACTTCACCCGGGCAGTGGTCTCGGCGATCTACAAAAACCGATCGGCTTCTTGCCCGCCTCTCTCTCTCCGGGGCTGCGCGCAGGGTTTCACGCTATCTCCCTTCCTTTTCCAGAAACAATTGATCCGACAGCTTCTTCTGAAAAGCTCTTTGAAGAAGCTCTTCTTCGGCATTTTCAACTGACTCGTGATGATCTTGCTCAAGAACAGAGCTCAGTTGCCCCCCAGTTTGGCGTGCTCTGGGAAAGAGTGGGTGGCCACTTTGGTGGGATCTCTCCAAAGGCAAAGCAGATTCGGGATTGGAAACAGGCTGTAGAAAGGGCAAAACAGGCATTTCTTTCTATGGCAGATTGCTCTCTCTTGCGTTCCTGGGAATACACGCTAGCCTCTTTTTGTGATGTGAAGGTCGAATTTGCGCGCTGGAATTTATATGGATCTCTCGGTTTGCACCATGATGTAAAGCCACCCGGCATCGGCTCTGTACTTCTCCGCTCTATTCAGGAGAAACTCGATGCCGTCAACCAGCGCCTCGCGCAATTGAGCGGAGAGCAGCAAAAAGCTATTCAGGTGGTGCGTGCTACCGAAAGACTTTTGCAGCGCGCTATTAACGAGATGCAACACAACAAGCTGAGGACGGAGCTAACGGCCGCAATCTATACAGCCAACAACTTGGCTGATCAGCTTGAAGCGGGCAAGCCGGAAGCTCAATGGCTCTCTCAGCTTTTTGCATCCTTTCTCCAGGACTTGGTTGAAAAGCTGCAGCTCTCTTTTCAGGAGATGTTTGATCCCGCTGTTGGTGAAAAAAGGGAGCACTTTGAAGACGGTCTAGCTGGATTCAGGCTGCTTTATAAATCGGGGAGAAGCGCAGCAGCCAGTTGGGAGCGGATTGAGAATGAAGAGCAATTCGTCAACGCGGTTTATCAATTTTTCCAATCTCTCGAACGAGAATTTGTGATCGATCCGTCAATGCAAAGCAGCTTTACATCCATCATCACAGAGCTTTTGCAATACATACGATCGGATGAGTTTTTAGAAGGTGCGCTTTTCCGCGCAAAAGAGAGAAAAGGCGCGAACAATACGAAGCCCTGGGCTTATGAATCGGGTGGAACGATGCCGACTCTGGTGCAGAGTTATTTTCAAATGGCCGAACCTCCCCGAGAATGGGGTCGTCCTATTCAAGGAGTGGAGGAGCTTCATTCTTTTCTCAGAGAAGCGGCTCAGAATGCGAGAAAAGAGGTTTTTCTCATGTATTCTCCGACACATGCTTTTCTTTTCTATCCTTTGTGGATGGGCTTGCCAAGTGAACATGAGAGGGGTTCTCAATTTTTAAAACAGATGAACCTATCTTCTCAGCATGCTGATTTTCTGATCGACCGTCTAGCCGCTCAGATTCCCCCGGATAAACGTCAGCTCTTTCACCTTGGCTGTCGTCAGCAGCCTGTCAGAGAGGATGTTGCAAGTCTGCACGCCACGCTGCTCGCCGGATGGCTTGCGGCTAAACAGCCTCACTCTGAAAGAGTCGACAGCTTTCTTTATGAATCTCTCCCTCTCTTTACCTCTTTAGAGGCAGCCCAAGCTTTGGAGAAAATGAAGGCGCGTTTTAGCTGGAAGCATTCTGTGGAAGAGACTGTAGAGCCACTTCTGACAGCAAGAGAGCTTATCGAGAGAATCAAAGATCTTCTTTTTGCAGAGGTAGGTCCTTTTTCTGCGATCGATTGGGATCTAAGGATAGCCGAAGAGGCCAGAAGGGAGGGATATATCTATCCTCATCCGCTTCTGTTTGCTGATACGAACTGGTCAGATTGGTCTTTCGGGATTGTGAGGAATTTTGCCACAGGCGAGGCTGAGCTCTGGCGACTGAGTCGAACAGGTTTACGCGGCGTGCCCATGGCTGATTGGAAACATCTCTTTGCGGAGAACGGACGCTGGTCGATTCTTATCGACCCATAGCTTTACAAAGGTCTCCCAGGATTTCTGCGGGGTTGTCTACGATACCAAGTTTTTGTATCTCTTTTTGTATAGCAGGAAGCCTTTCTCTAAGGAGTGGGATCATTTGTCTGCGGCCACGGTCATTCAATGACTCAAGATGATTTTTCACGCTGTTGTAGATCGCTTTCAGATCACTGACGCAACCGTTTAGCTCTTCTTCGACATAATCAGCATTTCCTTGAATCATATTCGAGCAAGATTGGATTTTATTCGCAGTTTGGACTGAGCCTACAGCGCTAATGGCAACCGCACCCCCTACTCCAATTCCTTTCATGTTCCCAAACGCCTGTGAGGGGATCCAATTTCTGTCGAAGTAGAGTTGATAGAGAGCGTAACTTACGGCTAGAGCAGCTGTTGCAAAAGTCGTTATGGCTGCAGTTCTGAGGCCAGCGTAAACGGACGACCCATATCCTTTGCATCGATCTATAAAGCTCATGCGACTCTGTTTAGCTACAGTCACGCGTTCTTGAATAGCTACAGGAATCGCAAGCTGCTGCATCGACTCTTTCGGAAATTGCGTTAACAGCTCTGCATTCTTCTTTGAGCAAAGAGGATCGGCTTCTAATTTACACGCCTCTGATTGAACAAAACGAATGCTCCCTTTCAGCTTTTGCAGCACACATTCCATCTCATGTTTGCCTAAAGAAAATCCTTTCATCAGGTTTTCGATCACAGGGAGCGAGTCTTCTAGATCTTGTGCGAGCTGTTTTAGCTGGATGAGTACATCGATATCATACTTGTCTGTGAACTCGTAGAATTCATGGAGTTTTTGTGCGCAATCATCATAGACAACCGAGAGTTGCTGAACGATCTCTTTGTGACACTCTTTTGCTTCAAGGGCTCTGGTTTCCAAGGATCTCTCATCATTTCTTGTGGACCAGTTAGCAGCTCGATTCGCGGCGTCTCGCACAGCCATTATAAGGAGCATCATGAGAGCTTTGATCGGGTTCAGACCAAATCCCCAAGAGGCCAACGCACCGGTCGCAAGCCCAGCTGCCATTTGAGCTCCGTAGCCGGCTTGAATGGCTCTGGGACCGAGTAAGTAGACTCCAGCTCCTACAGCGCCTAAGCTGGCACTGCCGCCGAGGAGATAAACGCATCCCGCTTTTGTCCAGCTGATCAAGCCGTTAAAGTAGCCGGGCTGTAGTTCTTGGATCTGCCGGAAGTGATTGAGGGCGACACGTGTGGCGACTTGGTCTTTACTTCCGCGTGGGTCCACTCGCTGAAGCTTCAGCAAATTCTCTTTTGCTTCAGGAGACGAGAAGGTGGTATCTCCAAGTCTGGATGGAAATGTTAAGCTCATAAATTCGCCTCATTGAAAAGGCGAATACTTTAAGCCTCTAGCCGATTCAGCTCAAGAAGAAAGGGAGGTGTAGTCCCTCGTAGCCTTTTTTTGAATCGATATGTTATGCCTATGATTGGAGGTCTTTATGAGACTGGTAGCATGGGTTTGTTCTTTTATTCTTGGGGGCACAATGCTGTGCGCCTCCCCTGTTGGTAATCCCGCCTTTCCTCAGATAATTGAGAAGGGATTTCTCATTCCTGCCGATTACTGGCTTGACATTCGGGCTGGGTATGAAGGAGATTTTGTCAGCGATGAGCGGTTGAAGCAGGAGACCGAAGGCTCTGGTCGCGTTGATTCCTATACTCAAAACACCAATTCAGGCACGGTTACTTTCAATATTGTAGATAGGCTGGATATCTATGGAGTATTCGGGTCTTCGAGAATGGAAGCCGATTGGCGCTTTTCAACGGCCGGGGCGCTTGTTCGGGCGCAGATTCAGTCGAAGTATCGCTTTCTTTGGGGAGCAGGTGCGCGGGCCATTCTGTATGAATGGGGTCAGGCAATTCTAGGAGTTGGCGGCAGATATAGCAGTAGCATGCCGAAACCGTCCTGGATGACGATCAATGGGACGCCTGTTTCTGTCTCGGGCGGACAAGTACGGTGGAATGAATGGCAGGTAGATCTAAGCTTGGCCTATAAAATCGAACTCTTTACCCCCTATGTCGGGATCAAATATGCGAAAGCCTCGACCCAGCTTAAGGGTTTTGGTGTTCCTATTGCTAACAAAGGCACGGGATCGCTCCACATGACCAGCCGTACACCGGTGGGTGTGCAAGTGGGTTGCACCCTATCGACAAGCAGGTATTTTATGTTCAATGTCGAAGGTCGTTTAATTGACGAAGAAGCTGTTACGATTTCTGGCGATATGCGCTTCTAATCTAAGTATTTATTCTTTAGGTGCTTCCTTAGTCGGTAATCCGTCCGATCCCTCTATTCTCGATGAGGGCTTTTGGATTTCGGATCGCTGCTGGTCAAGTCTTCGCACAGGAATGAGTGGCGATGTACTGCTCGAAAAGCGAATGCGCACAGCTAGATTTTCCAAGGGATCGGGAATTTCGAATCCGGAGATGAATTGGAAGCTAGCTTTGTGGGATTTCGGCTGGAATATCAAAGAGAGGTTTGATCTGCATCTCTTGGTAGGGCCTGCGGCTTCTGTCGATTTGCGCTGGCAACAGAATGGAGCTCGCTTTGAGGCGTCCGGTAATCGCGGCCTCTTTTGGGGCGCCAGCTCGAAGCTGATTTTACTCGAGATGCAGGACACGACTTTCGGGATCGATTTTCATGGAGGTGGGATTCAATGGATTGAGGGCCCTCTCTTAAGAAATGGCGTTCCAGCTAGAGATACCTTCTCCTCTCGAATGTATTTTTGGCAGCTCGCAGGGGGATTTTCTCAGAATTTAGGGCCGCTAAAACCCTATATCGGAGGCGTGACTTCGCATCTCGTCTATGTGCTCAGTCAAGTGGGAAGTCGGCGGCTTCGCTTTCACGACCTTTTGGCCGCAGGTGCGTTCGAAGGTTGCACCATTAGCGTTGGTTCTCGCATCCTTCTCAACATTGAAGCTCGTCAGTTTTTTGAATCTGGCGTTTCTATTTCTGGCGAAATTCGGTTTTAAATCTTTCGAAGAATAGCAAAGTTGCTCTATCCTTTCTTGATTCGGTAGACGAATTTTTTAGGATAGTAATTTTATGACAGCTCGATTTTCCCGTACTTTACTTTGCGCAGCAGCACTTGGCTTGGCCGCCCCTCTTTTTGCTCAGGAACCAGCCGATGTGAACTATGAGCAAAAGAGAGAAGATAGTGAGATGGACGCTCTACGTCGCTGGTTGAATGACAAGCGCTTGATTACTATCCGCGAACTTGGTGGCGATCTCTCTATTAGTGGTGATGTTCGTACTGAATTTCAAGCTACCAACGAAAGAAGAGGTGTTATCAAGCAACGAGGTATAGGTGGGGCGACTGCGCAGCCAGCTTATGCCTGGGATTCCGATGTAAGCTTAAATATTGACTATCGAACGGACTACACTTGGGCCTCCGTTAAGATTAAGTTTGATAATGACATGGGCGTTAACGGCGGGTCTGTTAATAGGATTAAAGTTCCTAAGGCCTATCTCGGTGGTCGTATGGTGTCAGGAGACACCATTACTTTAGACATGGAGATTGGACGCCGCTCCCTTTCCAGCGTCTATGACTCGAAGGTCCAATTTGCCGCGCTTTATGATGGAATTGCAATGCGCCTTGGCAAAGCATTCGAGGACATCGGAGACTTTTTCTTCAATTGTGGTCCCTTTTTAATCGATGAAAAGAATAACCATTATGGAGCTGTAGCTGAAATCGGTATGCTCCGCGTAGGAAATGTGGGATTTAACACGAAATATTCAGTCATCAACTGGAAGAGACACTTTTCTAATCCTCAGAAGAATGACCGCTATAATTTTGTCGTTCAGCAGCTCTTAGCTTCCTATCAGTTCAACCCGAAATGGTTGAATAAGAAACTCATAAAATTTTATGGGGCTATGCTGAGCAATCTGGTTGCAGATGATCTGGTATTGCCGAATCCTACGACGAATTCCGATCAGAATTTAGGTACCCAGAATTGGGGTTTCTATGCTGGTCTTTTACTCGGTACCGTGAAGAAGGCTTATGACTGGGCTATCGATATCAATTTTCAGTGGGTACAAGCTCAGACAGTCGCTGACTATGACTTTATGGGGATTGGTCGCGGCAATGCGGCACGTGTAGGTCTATATAATGATAAACTCGATGGCAGCGGAACGATTCCGGCTAATACGGATACTGCTGTAGGGCCCTGTAACTACTATGGTTTCGAAGTCGATATGCTCTACGCCTTTACCGACAATCTCACCGTTCAGCAACATTTTAAGTGGTCCAGGACGCTCGATGAGCAGATCGGTCCCGATCTCAAGTATCAGCAGTTCGAAGTTGAATTCATCTATGCTTATTAAGGCGGACAAACTCTACCTGATGTAAACCCGATTTACATTCTTTATACCGAAATGAGCTCAAAACTTGGTCGTAGGCTGACGTAAAAGCTCCCTAGAATCGACGATCGTAAACTGACTTGTATTCATAGATACTAGCCAGTTTACGATCGTCGATTCTAGGGGCTTTGACGCAGTCTACGACCAAGTTTTGAGCTCATTTCGGTATTGGTGGGGTTTGTGTGAAGCGAAGCTCGATCTGCTTCTGATGATAGCGGAGTAAGAGGAAGCGCTTTAAAACTCTCTCTTTCTGTCGATACGCATACCAAACTTTCGTGTGACGCTGCTTGAGATAGCTTTCACAATCTTCTAAAGTCTCTTTTTCATGTTTTTGATGGATGAAAAAGCAGTAGACCGTCGGCACCTTCGCTCGATAGAGTTTATCCATATCCGATTTTTCAGAAACGATTCGTATAGATTCAATCAAACCATTGAACCAAGGGAAGCGCCGGAATGGTTTTCCTGGCACGAGTATTCTTAAGTGAGGCAGCACGGAGAAAAGCAGAAGGACATCCCACCAGGAGTTGCTCTGAAAGAGAAGCGCCGATTCCGGTTCAGGGAGAGTTCCTACGCAATTGTATGTTCTGAAGCGCTTGAGGATTTTCCGAGCGAAGAAAGGAAAGAAAAGGTCGGATAGTCGTCCGCTCAGGATCACTGTGGCAATGAGTGAGAGCATGCCCATCAGAGCGAAGCCTGTAGCAGAGCTTAGTCCCAATCTTTCGCTGATGGCATAGAGGAAAAATGCAGCAAACAGAACGCCGATAAAGCTGAAAAAATTAGAAGCAGCGATCACTTGCCCCCTTTTCTCATCGGGACTATTGATCTGAATAAAAGCATCAAAAGGAATCAAAAACGCACCGCCAAAAACCCCCAAAAACGTTAAGCAGAGGATGACAGTCCACAGATGGGTTGCAAAGAAATAGAGAACGAATAGGAGAATGGAGATAAAGAAAATACAGATACAAGAGATTCCAGGCTCAACTCTATCTTTAGAGAGCTGGCCAGCGAGTAGCGCCCCGATCGCTATCCCAACGGCGGTGGCAAGGAACAGATACCCCCCTCCGATTTCGCTGAGGCCAAGCGACTGCATAGCAAAAGGGATAATGTTGAGCTGGGTAAATGCTCCAAGGAAAAGGAAGAAGGCAGAGCCGAAAATAGCGGGTAATAGGTGTGGGATTTTCCAGCTAATCTTGAGTGTCTGATAGATCTCATAGAGAAAAAAGGGATTGATTTTTTTGGGAGATCTTTGAGGTTCGGTTTTCGAAATTCCTAGGCTCGTCAACAGCCCTGCGATCGCAATCAGTACGCAAAAGCAGGCTACAAAAATAAAGTTTTTATTGGAGACGTCGGTTAAAAAAGAGGCGAGGAATGTCCCGAAAATAATAGCAAGATAGGTAAAAGAAGTAAGGGAGCCGTTGGCCTTAGAGACTCGTTTCGACTCAACAAGCTCAGGAATAATGCCATATTTTGAGGGGCCAAAGATCGCACTTTGTGTCGCCATACAAAAAAGTGCTGCGTAGGCACCCCATTCAGATTCGAGAATGACTGCAAAGAGCCCAAAGGTCATGATCGCAACCTCGAGCATTTTCGTAAAAACGATGATATTTCTTTTGCTGATTTTATCGGCGAGTACCCCCGCCCCTGAAGAGAAAAAGAGAAAGGGAATCACAAAAATAGATCCTGCTAACGACAGGATTCTAGGGGCGGCCGCAGGTCCTTGCACATTGATAAGTAGGTAGATCACGAGCAATTTAAAAATATTGTCGTTGAGAGCTCCTAGAAACTGTGTGCCGTTCAAAAAGTAGAACGAGCGAAAATCCGATTTAAAAAACCAGCGCATGCGATCGAGTTCCTGATTATGATTGCGTATGATCAGCCAATAGCATTGTTATGGTACCCCATTAGCGGACATTGGCGCGAATCCAATTTTCGATCTCAAAACTTTACTTGTCTTCTTCGTTCATGGATCTCGGAGCTGCTTTGTGGTAGAATATCTCCATGCTTTATCTTAGTCACCAGATAGATTGTCTAGCAGATTTTTTAGCCGAAAACCTCTCTTCGGGAAATGGGGATCCTTTCCTCGAGAGATGGATTCTTTTGCCCAGTCAAATCAATAGCCGGTGGCTGATGGGGGCTCTGGCTCAGAGAATGCCCGGACGCGCTTTAGCCTGTATAAAGGCTCTTTCCTGGCGAGAGGCTTTGTTGCAGGTCTCTCGAAAACAGGGATACCCCATCCCCAATGACCTGGATTTACGGCTGGCTATTACAGAAATTTTTGAGAAAAAGGATCTCCCCCCTTCCTTTGCGCCATTAATGGCTTGGCTGGAGCAGCAGAACGGGAGCTCTTCAAGGCTGGAAAATCTAGTGCGTTTGCTGGCATGCCGGGTTTCTGAAGCGGGGTTTTACGGCCTTTCTGCAGAAAGAGAGTGGCAAAAAGATCTTTGCAGGATGCTTACTGAAAAAGGGCCTTGGCGCTTTCCCGATCAGCTTTTAGATCATGTCCGCTTTCCCGAATCTGTTGCCGAAGTACACTGTTTTTGTATTGATGAAATGCCGGATAAAGCTTGGGATTTTCTTTTGAAACAGGGCGAGCTTGTCTCGATTTATCACTTTTCTCCCTGTCGTATGTTTTGGGATGACATCTGTTCTGATCGCGAGAGAAGGCATCTCTCCCTCAAGATGAAAAAATCGAAGGAAGCCTCTTTTGATGACTTTGAAGACTATTTGAAAGACACTCATCCGCTGCTCGCGAATTGGGGGCGGATTGGAAGACAGACGATTCGCCACTTCGAAGAGGTGGAGAGGGTTGAAGCATATGAGGATAACCATAGCGAGACGCTTCTAGGGCGAGTGCAGAGCGATCTGCTCTCCTTGCGTACACTGCAGGAGGAGCCGTGCAGAGATGTCGAAGCCGGTGATGATTCAATCGAGATTGTAGCCGCGGGCTCTTCCAAGCTCCGTGAGCTTCAGATTCTTCGCGATCGACTTTTAAACTACTTTAAGCGCTCTAAGGCAGATCCGGCAGATGTACTGGTTTTAGCCCCTGATATCAAGCTCTATGAGCCTCTGATTCATTTTGTTTTTGGAGACGACTTGCCTTTGCATATTGCTCCGGTCGCACAGCTTCCCTCGAACGCCTTTGCACAGGGTCTTTTGCAATTTTTAGAGTTAGCGGAAGGAAGGTGGGATGCAGATCGCGTTCTTGAACTCTTAGAAAATCGCTCTTTCATGGCCAAGCAGGGGTTAAAGGGAGAGGATCTTGATCAGTACAGAGTTTGGATGCGCGATGCCAAGGTGCGCGGCGGCTGGAATGGGAAGAAGGGTAATTGGACAGATGGGTTCAAGCGAATGGCTCTGGGTCTCGCTTTTCTATTGCCGAAAGACGCCGGCCTGCAGATTCGAAATCTCGATTGGGGGCAGGCAGACAAATTAGATCAATTTCTACAGCAGATTCAGCGCATTCGAGAAAGAGCTGCCGAATTTCGCTCCGATGAGAAGCGTACGTTAGAGAGGTGGAGTACTCTTTTGCATCAGACTGCACAAGAACTCTTTAAACCGCAGGATGGCGAGGAGGCTCTTTTACATAATTTTTTGAAAAAGCTCTTGTCAGCAGCAGAGCACTTTCCTCAAGAGCGTTTCTCCTTTGCGATTCTTAAATCCATTTTCTTTGACTCTTGTCAGGATGCGGCTACTACTCATCAAGCGCATCTTTGGCAAGCCGTACAGTTTGGGTCGCTGCAGCTCGGTTCGATTCGCCCCGCAAAGGCGATTTTTCTTTTGGGAATGGATAGCGAGACCTTTCCTCGTAAAAGACCCTCGAGCTCTTTCGATTGGCCCTCTTCGATATCTGAAAAGCCCGATGTGGATCGCTATCTCCTATTACAGGCAATCTTTGCGGCTAAAGAGCTGCTGTCGATGAGTTATTGCCACATCTCTGCAGATGACGGCAAGGTCGTTGAGATGGCGCATCCCTTGCAAGAACTGCTTCAGATCCTCGATCTATTTTATCCTCTGCCAGTTGGCAAAAGATCGGAGGCGTTGACGATTTCACATCCATCGCTCCCCTTTGATCGACGCTATTTTGATCCTCAAAGCAATGTACGCTCCTACTCTCAAGAAGCCTACCGGGCAGTCTCCACGGCCTCGGATGTAAAGCAGTTTTACTTTTGGCCGCAGGTGGAGAACTCGGATCAAGAAAAGCGAGTCCAGTTCGATCTGAAAAATCTGCTCGAGTGTGCAAAAAATCCTTGGAAATATTTTTTAACAAAAACACTGGGCATCTATCTTCAGGAAGAGTCTCTCTTTTCAGAAATGCGTACCGAAGATTTCGACCTACCCGTCTATACGAGAAGAGAGTTGCTGCTGCTCTCTTTGCAAGAACCTCTTGAGAAGGTTCTGTCTCGCCATGCGCATCAATTGCCGCCGGGTGTGTTTGGGGAGGGCGAGAGAGCTAAGTTAGAGGAGAAGTCCAGGAAGTGGAAGAGTCATTTATCCAAATGGAAGATTCGTCCTGATGAGGTTACCTCCATTCGCTTTTCTTCTCATTGTCTAGAGCAAAGAACTTTAGAATCGGGATGGATCGAAGCGCCTCCTGTGCGCGTACGGCTTAAGTGTGGCCTGGAGATTGAGATCGTTGGAGAATTAACGGGAGTAACTCCTTCCGGGCTTCTCTTAGAAAACAGTGATCCAAAACTGGTCCGAGCTCTTCGTCACTGGCCCGCTTTTCTCATCTACTTGATTCATTCGGAGCAGAATCGAGCTGCGCTTTACAGCTTAGATAAGGGAGATGCTCCTGCTTGGGAATTGGATGCTTCTTCTGCGCTGTCTCGTTGGATGGAGTATGTTTTTTACGCAGAGAAGAGCCCCTCTCCTCTGATCAAGCCTTGGTGTGAGTTATTTTTACAAAAAGGCTTCGAAGAGTGGAGTCAAAAAGTAGAGACTTCTCTTCTAGAAGAGGAGAAGGATCGCTGGATTCGCTGGGTTGTTGCGCGAGCAGCGCCGCTTCCTTTAGAGCGCATCTGGAAAGAGTGGGCTCCCTTGACACGAGAAACTTTTGCGGAGCTTTTAGAACCATGACGCGCGCGTTTGATGTACTAGATCCTCAGGCGACTCTCTTCGGTCCGAAAATTCTGGAGGCGTCTGCCGGCACGGGCAAGACATTTGCCATTGAACATCTCGTTGTTCGCCTGCTTCTTGAGGCGCCGCCTGGTGAAGAGCCTCTGCAGATCGAAGAGATTCTAGCCATCACCTACACGAAAGCTGCTGCTCGAGAAATGCGCATGCGTATTCGTGCCAATCTCAGCAAGGCTCTCGCCTCTCTGCAAAAGGGAGAGACGGATTGGCCCTATTTATCTATGCACTTAGGCTCCAAAGAGGCGATTCGTAGGTTAGAGGAGGCGCTGATTGGTTATGAAAACGCGCAATTTTTTACCATCCACGGGTTTTGCCAACGGATGCTTGCGCAGTTTGCTTTGGAAGCGCGTAGTCTACAGCCAGCGGAAGAGGTGGCGCCTCTTGGGAAATCTATTCGTGGCGATACGCTCGATTTTCTAGAGGAGCAAAGGGTCATTGGTCCTGAGCAGATGCAGCAGCTCAAAGGGGTCTCGATACTTTGCAAAGCTCTTCAAGGCCCCATGCCACCTGTTGCTGCGGAGGGAGACTTTGAAAAAGACTGCAGGGCGATCGAAGAAGTTCTTGAGCAGTGTCCCTATCGAACGGTGGATATCGTACAAGAATTTGAGCGCATTGAGGGATTTCGAAAGATAGGTAAGCTTAAGATTAACGAGCTCAGGGAGCAGGCACACTCTTTGAAAGCGCTTTTTCGAGATCCAACTTTGAGACTCGAGCTGCGTCGACTTTTACAATCTAAACTATTTAGCTTTGTTTCGATGGGCAATAGCAAAGGAAAGAATCCACCGAACTCGCCTGTCTTTGAATGGTGCATAGAGCACATGGCGCCTTTGATTCATGCATCGATGGATCAGAGAGAAATTTTTAGACGACTACGCTTTGCTTGGCAGCCGCGTCAGGAAAAACTTCTCGAAGAGCGTGGACTGTTTTCTCCCGATTTTCTTTTAGAACGAATGAAACGCGCTCTTGCCTATCCGGAGTTTGTCTCAGAGATTCGCAGTCGCTATCGAGCGGCGGTTATTGATGAATTTCAGGATACCGATGAGATGCAGTGGGAAATTTTTTCCTCGCTTTTCCAAAAGGGGCTGCGTCTTTTTTGCCTCGTGGGCGATCCAAAGCAGTCGATCTATCGTTTTCGCAATGCGGATCTCTACACCTACTTTAAAGCGAGAGATTCTCTGGGCTCGGATGTCCATTACTCTTTAGATACAAACTACCGCTCTTCTCCGGAGTTAGTCGGGGCTTTAAATGATCTCTTCGCCGATGAGCATTCCGAGCCAATCCTCTGCCTTCCCGGAGAAAACCGAACAGAGCCTTATCGACCTGTCAAAGCAGGTATCTCCGAGTCGTGGAATCCGGGAGATGGTAAACAAGCTCTACAATTTTTTAAGATCGGAGATCTGAAAGAGAAGACGTTTGCCTATATTCTGCGAGAAATTACTGAGCTCCGTCCTCACCTTCGCGGTTTTTCCTCATTTGCAATCTTAGTGCAAAATCATAGGCAGGCGTCTGCTCTGCAAGCCTATTTGCAGAAGCATTCTCTTCCCTACATCACAAAGAGCAAGGCCTCTTTGGGCGACTCTCTAGCGCTGCATCTACTCGAAGAGCTATTCGACGTTCTCTTTTTTCCGCGCGATCAGAACTTATTAAAAATCTTTCTCGCAGGAGTATTGATTGGCGCCCCTGTCGAACAGCTTCTCGAAATTCCCGAGCTACCTCAACTATCAGTGTGGAAGGAGTTGCTGGATAAGAAAGGCCTCGCTGCTTTTTTTAGAGAATTTTTGGCGTTTCGTTGGGACAACGGCCCGAGTTTTTATGAAAAAATCGTAGCTCGTGGCTCCGAATTTTTCCGTGATATCTTTCAAATCATCGAACAGCTCGTACAGATAGAAACGGTGAGCTTTGAGACGATTCAACGAACCTTTAGAGAAGTGGAAGATGCTGATCCCGATGAAGATGCTAGAGGACGTAGGCGCATGGATGCCGAGGAAGATGCAATTCAGATCATGACGATGCATGCAAGCAAAGGCCTTGAATTCGATGTCGTCTTTGCTCTCGGTGTTGCCTCAACTACGCCGAAATCGGATGACGATCCGGAGGAAACCAATGCGGAAAAACTACGCCAGCTCTATGTCGCATTGACTCGAGCCAAGCTCCGGCTTTACATCCCTCTTCTCGAAAAACCGAAGCGCAATGAAGGGCGAGAGCCTCCTCTTGAGCTACTCTGGCGACGCAGCAAGTTGGGCTCCGATGCTTTTAGCATTGTCGAAGAGCTCTCTCTTCGCAACCCGCATATCGCGCTCGATCGAGGAGAAGAGATAGAGTCTGTTTCAATGGCTGCGCCTCTAGAAGAAGAGAAAGAGATCCTAGCTCCAGAAGCGGTTCTCTTTCCCAGGCCCTCCGGATCTATTTATTCTTACAGCGCCCTTGCAAGAAGTCATGGTTCCGGAGAGGCTCTTCCTGCTCTTGGCGAGGGAAAAAATCTGCACACATTCCCACGCGGCTCTGAGCCGGGATCCATTGTTCACAAGATCTTTGAGCGCATTTTTTCAGAAGAGAAGAGGTTGGAAGAGATCGTTCAAGAGGAGATCCAGATGTCCGAGTTGGCTGACTGGGGAGAAGTCGTTCTAAGGGGGGTTCAAAAAACTCTATCCCTACCTCTTCTCGATGGAGTCACTCTTCTTGATCTCGACCGCTCGAAAGTACGCACGGAGATAGAGTTCTTTTTTCGAGAGCCACCTCATTTTCTCAAAGGATTTGTCGATCTACTTTTTGTTTGGAACGGGCAGATCTATTTCCTAGATTGGAAGACGAATTGGCTGGGAGACGGGGAAGATAGCTACTCGGAAGAGCATTTGCGAAAAGCGATGGATGAGCACAATTATTGGCTACAGGCCTCGCTTTACAGAGATGCAATAGAGAGAGCTTGGCCCGATATTCCGTTCGGGGGTGCCCTGTATCTCTTTCTGCGCGGTGTCGATGCAGCTGGCCATGGCGTTCTTTCCTTTCAACCCGAACCTTTTAGGCTGCCAAGATGAAAGAAGAATTTACCCTCCTCGATCGCACGTTTGCAGAAGCTCTCGATCCATCTGCGCCTCCCTTTCTCTGCCGACTTATGGCAACGTCTCGTCAGGGGAATCTCTGTATGCGTAGTGAGGAGTGTCCTATTTCTCCGGATCTTATAGCAGAGGGTGGCTCTCTGCCAGATAAGCCTGTAGTTCGTGACCAGGATCGCTACTATCTCCAGAGAAACTGGGTACTGGAAACGACAATTGTTGAGCAGCTAGCGCGGCTTTTGCGCTTGGATCCGAAAGAGCTGTTTGATTCAGGTCGATTCCAGATTCCACCAGAGCTCGCAGACGCTCAAGCAGATGTCGTCAAGAGCGTCTTCACTCGTTCGCTCACTGTTGCAGCAGGCGGGCCGGGCACGGGAAAATCGTATACGGCTGTGCAGACACTCAACTGTTTGGCCTCAGCTCTTCTCAAGGGTGTGTTGCGAGTGAAGATCGCGGCTCCCACTGGTAAAGCAGCTGATCGTCTGGCACAAGCTCTTCCACCCTCTGAAAAGCTCGAGATTGAAACGCTCACGTTGCATCGCCTTCTTCGGCTACAACCTGGGCGAGTCCGGCTTTTTGAAAAGCAGCAGTTGGATGCGGATCTGATCATTGTTGATGAGGCGTCTATGATCGATGCCTCTCTTTTTGCTCACCTGCTTCAAGCGATCCCCGATGGATGTCGTCTCTTGCTTCTCGGAGATGCAGAGCAGCTGCCGCCGGTCGATGGCGGTAGTGTTTTTCGTGACCTAACTGAGCTGCTGGCGATTCGGCTTCAATTCTCCCATCGGACACAAAAAGAAGGCCTACATCGTCTTTTTGAAGCAGTACGGGGTGGGGATTTGGCGCCGCTTTTAGAGGTATTAGAGCCTCTGCCCAAGGATCTCTACTCCTGGATCGAAACGGAATTTCAGCTCACCGATCCTGAGCAGTTTGCTCATACTCGACTGATTTGTCCTCTTCGAAAGGGGCCATTTGGTGTTGATGCTCTGAACCAGGGGCTTGTTTCCCGGCTACAAAAGCGTCTCAAGGTGGGGCAAAGCTGGTCTGCTCCTATTCTGGTTACGAGCAATGATCCTCATCTTCGGCTTTACAATGGAACTCCGGGCCTTTTGCAAGGCACTTATCAGGGAGGCTCTATTCCTTATGGATCGGAATCGGTGCTATTTGGAGATGGACGCACCTTCTCTCTACGGCAGCTCTCAGGTTTCGAATTTGCCTTTGCTCTCTCCGCTCACAAAAGTCAGGGAAGCGAGTTCGAGCGCGTTGTTTGTCTTTTGCCGCCGGGGAGTGAAGAATTTTGCCGAGAAGCACTCTATACAGCACTAACACGAGCCAAAGAGGAAATTCGCTTGGTTGGCTCTAGAGACGTTCTGGAAAAGATGTTGAATGCGAGAACCCACTTAGAAAGTGGCTTTAGAGAAAGAATGAGAGGGAGATGCTCTCCCTCATCAATTACGCTTTAGTTTCACTCAAGTTGAGCAAGGCGTATGCTACGAGCTGTATAGTCATTGCGGTCGTTCCCCACATCAGGTTGGACGAGTATTTCTGGTCATTGACGTAACTCGCAACTCCTGCTAGTGCACCTGTTGCAGCGAGAGAGTAGACTGTGCTTTCCTTAACCCAGGCTTTTGTAGTGAGCAATATTCGATTCGCTACAGACTGAGTGCAAGAGGTCGTTTTCTTTTGAATGTTTGTTTTATTGTTATGGAGGGCTGCCATAATATTGACCGCAACTCCAGTGCCAAGGATGGCTCTTGTATGATCCGAGGAGCCGTTGTAAGCAGCGGTTGCAGCAACAAGGGCAGCAATCGGAAGGGCTGAATTTCCTGCATCTTTAAGAGCGGATTTTGCGATTGGAACAAGATCTTTCGCTGCGCTTGTTGCTTGATCATACTTCCCCGCAGCACATGCTGCGCCTATTGCTGCCGGCCACCCAATGCTAAAGGTTGAGCTGTAGCCAATCGTGTAGAGGGCTAGGGGAGCATTAGCTCGCGCTGTTGTAATAGGGTATTTATTGACGAAAGAAAAATTTTTGTCAGAGGTAGTCTCAGTATTGGCT
>JAJFMM010000184.1 GCA_021772165.1 Chlamydiota bacterium
CCCGCTTTGGCTCTGGCAGCAAGTTCCTTAACCTCAACAGCAAGCTGTCCGACGTTCTTGAAGTCTGCATGCCGGATGATCGGGGTGATTAATCCACCATCGATAGAAACGGCTACCGAAATGTCGATCGTCTTAAAAAAGATGAGGGATTGGCTAGCGGAGTTAAAGCCGCTATTGACATCTGGATGAGCGCGGAGAGCCAAAGCGGCAGCGCGAATCACGAAATCATTGAAGCTGACCTTAAGATTGCCCGCTTTGAGCTGCTCTCGCAGATCAAAAAGTGCGGCAACATCTACTTCTTGGCGCACATAAAAATGGGGAATAAAACTCTTCGACTGCTGCAAGCGCGAGCCCACAGCTTTTCGCATCGGAGTCAGCGGAACTTCTTCGAAGGTGCCAGGTGCGATTGTCGGGGGATCGTTTCTGCCAAAGGCTACAACCTGATCGGGCTGAGCTAGATCTAGATCGCGACTCACAACGCGTCCATGAGGACCTGATCCCTTCACTGTGCTTATATCAACGCCTTTTTCTCGAGCGAGCTTCTTCGCTAAAGGCGACACCGCTTTGCGAGAGGAGCCATCTTCGGATGGAAAGGCAAAATCGTAATTTTCTAAAGGGGGTTCCGGTACGAAGGCGGGCTGCTGGAGAGCGCCTCCAGATTTTTGCGAAGGCGGCGCTTCTGCCGACTCCTTCTTTCCAGTCTCTGATGGCTTTGACTCTTCCGGCGCTTTTTCCGGAGAAACACCTTCCGGCTGATACCCTTCGATACTCTCGTCTGCAGTAGCCGTGAAAATAGCAATAGGCTGATTGACCACAGCACCTTGCCCGTCTTCGACTAAAATTTTTCTCAAAAAGCCTTCATCAAGAGCGTTGTATTCGACAGTCGCTTTATCGGTAGCGACTTCCAGAAGCATTTCATCTGCTTGGACTTGATCACCAACATTCTTATGCCATTTAGCAATAGTCCCCTCTTCCATTGTTGGAGATAGTTTAGGCATCGTTACAGTAAATGGCATAATTCCTCAAAAATAGTCAGTATGTACAAAATTCTATACTAAGACAAGACTCTTTCTAACGCGGCAACAATCCGTTCCTTATTAGGCATCGTCTCTCGCTCTAAATTTTTCGAATAGGGCATGGGTGTTTCCATCTGACAGACCCTCTCGAGCGGCGCATCGAGATCATCGAAACAGTGCTCCATAATCTGGAATCCCACCTCTGCACAAATACCGGCAAAAAGATGCCCCTCTTCGACAAGAACGCAGCGATGTGTTTTACGGACAGATGCAGCGATATGTGCGATATCGAGCGGCTTGACCGTACGGAGATCGATCACCTCAACCTGTACGCCCTTTTTGGCCATCGCTACAGCTGCTTCCATACAGAATTTGATCATACGCGAATAAGAGACCAGCGTAATCGCACTACCCTCTCGGACAGTTTTCGCCTTTCCAATCGGAACCAGGTATTCCTCTTGAGGGATATCCATTTTATCGCCGTAATCGAGCTCATTTTCTAAAAAGAGCACCGGATTGTTGAAGCGAATGGCGGATTTGAGGAGCCCCTTGGCATCGTAAGCGTTGCTAGGAGCGAGCACGACCCATCCCGGCAATGTGCCGTAAATGGACTCAACGCAGTGTGAATGTTGTGAAGAAACTTGAGCAGCTGCTCCATTGCAGCCTCGAAAAACGATCGGCACACTGAATCTTCCGCCGGACATATAGTACATCTTACAAGCATTGGAGATGAGCTGATCTGCTGCTACAAAGGAGAAATTCCAGCTCATGAACTCGACAATCGGTCTGAGCCCTGTCATGGCAGCTCCGATCGCCAATCCGCAAAAACCGTTTTCCGCAATAGGAGTGTCGACGATGCGTTCAGGACCCCACTTATCGAGCATGCCCTTGGTGATCTTGTAGGCGCCATTGTACTCACCCACTTCTTCTCCCAGGACAAATACATCAGGATCGCGCGTCATCTCTTCATCAATAGCTTGGCGCAGAGCCTCTCGAATCTCTACTGTCTGTAGTTCTTTCATGGCGCAAAGACTCCTTCTCCTAGAGTAATCGGATCGGGCAATGGACTATCTTCAGCAAATTTCATAGCGGCCATAACGATTTCTCGCTGCTCCTTTTCCATTTCTTTAACCTGCTCTTCCGTCACCATCTTCTGTTCAATCATAGCCGTTTTTAAGAGATGAATCGGATCGCGCTCCATGATGTTCTGCAAAGACTCTTTCGAGCGATAGAACGCAGGATCTGAGATAGAATGACCGCGAAAACGCTCGGTAATCGCTTCAATGAGAACGGGCTTGGACTCTTTCACTGAGTAGTTGAAGGCATCCTGAAAACCCCCATAGCATTGAAAGAAATCCATTCCGTCGAGTGTATAGGACTTCATAGCGTAACTTTTCGCCAGATGCTCAGCGATCGGCTTTACAGCAATCGCTCGATGGACAGCCGTTCCCATGCCCCACTGATTGTTCTCAATCACAAAGATAGTGGGTAGATCCCAAAGAGAGGCTAGATTCAGCGATTCATGAAAAGCTCCTTGAGCAACAGCTCCATCACCAAGGAAGCAGAAAGAGGCGAGATCTTTGATTTTCTTATACTTAAGAGAGAAAGCCGCTCCGACGGAGAGAGGCACATGACCACCAACAATAGCTAAACCGCCTAGCAGTCTATCTGTAAAGAGATGCATCGATCCGCCGCGACCCCGGGCGTTTCCCGTCTCTTTGCCATAAAGCTCAGCCATGATCTCATTAGGCGTTGCGCCTAGCAAAAGAGCTAGAGCATGACAGCGATACGTCGTTGCAAACCAATTGCCTGCGCCTGCAGCTGCAACGCAGCCTGTCTGGATCGCTTCTTGTCCCATGTAGGAATGGTAGAAGCCGCCGACTTTTCCCTGTTGGTACGCTGCCTCACCGCGAATCTCAAGATTGCGAATGAGTAGCATTTTTTTGAGCTGGATTAAAAGCCCATCAGTACCAATCTCTTGCATCACCTTTTTAGGGTCGCTGGAGTGAAAATGATAGGGTTGTTGCTGATCAGGCATAGTTCTCTCTTGAATGACCTTGAGTTTCCATATAGCAAAATCTTATTTCCGTGTCAGTAAGGAGCTGTTCCACTCATTCCGGGCACGGGCCCATAGTTAGGAACGACGTTCGGATTATTTGTGACAGGAACAGTTCTGAGCTCTTCATCGTCACCATAAACTTGAAAACAGCCAGAAAGAAGGGCCGCCATCGCAAAAAATAGATAGTTTTTCATAGTTTTGTGCTGTATAAAATCCCAGGTAGAATAGACGATTTCCTCAATTATAGGAAGACCCATTGCCTAAAAATGAAATTTAGGGTTTGATGGATCAGATTATGAGACCAATCTATTACGACACTGAAACAACGGGGCTTAAGCCCGCCAGAGATCGACTCATCGAGATCGCGGCTTATGATCCTGTTAGAGATAAAACGTTTTGCACTCTGATCCAACCGGGCTGCCCGATTCCAGCGGAATCATCAGCGGTATGCCACATCACGGATGAGATGGTGAAAGATGCCCCTGCCTTTGGAGAGGTCGTAGAAGACTTTGTTACCTTTTGTGAAGGTGATACAGTTCTCATCGCGCATAACAATGATGCATTCGATAAATTATTTTTAGAAGAAGAGTTCCAGCGCTGTGCGAAGCCCTTCCCCCCCTGGAAATTCATCGACTCGCTCAAATGGTCGCGCAAATATCGCTCCGATCTGCCGAGACACAGCCTGCAGTTTTTACGAGAAGTGTACAATATCGAAGCCAACCAGGCGCACCGCGCACTCGACGACGTCGTAGTTCTGTACAAAGTGTTTAATCAGATGATCGACGATCTCGATTTCGAGACGATACTCCATCTCTTAAGCAAGAAAGTCGATATTACCAGGATGCCTTTTGGCAAACACCAAGGCAAAAGCCTCTCTGATGTACCGAAAGATTACATCGATTGGCTCGACGATAGCGGGGCCATGGATAAAAAAGACAACGAAGCTCTACGCGAGGCCTTCGTTAAACTAGGTATTCTGAGAGAAAAAGTATGAATATCGGCGTTATAGGAGCTGGCTACCTTGGAAAAGAGGTCGCTGCGCTCTGGACCAAAAGAAAGCACCATGTGACTGTCACAACCCGGAGTCCGGAGCACCTAGAAGCGCTCTCCCATGTAGCGCAGAAAAGCATTATCTTAAAGGATAGTGATGGTACGGTTTTAGCCCCCCTCATCCATGAGAATGAAGTTCTCCTCGTAACAGTAGCGGCCAGTGATCCTGAAAACTATGAATCTACTTATTTAAAGACAGCCCAGACGATTCGTCTTATTGGCTTAGAGAGTCAGACCATCCGTCGCATCATCTATACGAGCAGTACCTCAGTCTATGGAGATCATCAGGGACTTTGGCTGGATGAAACGGCTAAATTGAAAGCAAAATCTCACCAAGCCAAGATCTTGATTGAAACAGAAAGGGTCTACGAGTCTCTCAGAGAGATCGGATGGCATGTATGTATTCTTCGCCTGACGGAACTCTATGGACCCGGAAGAGAGATCTCCCAGCGCTTATCCTCTTTGAATGGACAGCGTCTACCCGGCACAGGACAGAACTACTCCAATATGGTTCACCAAGAAGATGCTATAGCTGCGATTGATTACGCGCTCAAACATAAGCTCAATGGCACCTACAACCTAGCAGATGATGACCATCCTACTCGCCTGGAGCTCTACGAAGAGATCTCTAAGAAATTCCAACTTCCGATGCCTCAATGGGATCCAGCGCACGTTGGAATCCACGGAGGAAATAAGCGCATCTCCAATCACAAGATCAAAGCAGAGGGCTTTACCTTCACCCACCCTCATCGGGTGATTGGGTAATCGGCAAATTCCCATACTCTCTTAGAGTAGAGACATCCTGCTCGAGGGCCGTTAGGTTCTGTTCAGATGGATTGTCCTTATATTTCTGATATTCATCAGAAACGGCGAATCCCTGCTTCTGCACGCCAGATCGTTTGATCTCTCTCACATTCGCGCGAATCAGCTCAATCTGCTTGTCCATGATCGTTCCTAGATGATCTCTCTCATCGGCATGCTCAGATCTAGAATAACTCGCTAAAGCATTTTGAAATTTGGCGATATTTCCCTGCAGCTGCTCTCGACTTTGCTCTTCTGTGGGGCGAGGTATCTGCCCCTCATTTCCTACTGATTCCATGCTATAACTCCCTAGTATCTTGTTCGACTTTCAAAGAGTGCTCGACCATGCGATTCAATTCAGAAAGACTCATCTTTCCCTGTAAAAATTGGCTTACGTCGATCCGTAGCTTTTTCACATCTTTCTCTGTCTGACCGCCGATCTTTTCAGCCAAGCGCCCTATCTGCTCCATCTTGGCCTCTATCTCTTTTTCCTGACTACCAAGCTGATCGATAGGAGTCAATCGAATCCGCTCCCACACACTCACCCATTCAGACTTTAACTGCGCAGAGAGATCTTTCCTACGACCAGAGCATCCTTTACGAGGAAGACGAAATGAGACAGAGGGATCTGATTCTTGAGG
>JAJFMM010000185.1 GCA_021772165.1 Chlamydiota bacterium
GGGTCAATTGTTACTACTTTTCTTTCGCGACATTATTGACTGCTGTTCCCTATTTTCTGTTTTTTTCCCCTATTAGCTTGAGCGTGCTGGTTGAGATGCTAGGTTGCGGCATTCTCTTTCTATCCACCGCTCTCTTGATCACCTACGCAAGTGTGCACGTTTCGATGGTGCTCATTAGCATTCTTTTCTATGCGGTCATCGTCTTCAGTGGATTTTTCAACTGGCTATTCTGGGGACAGATTCCCGATGGATGGACACTCTTGGGCATCGTCTTAATTATTGCTGGCGGTATTGCTTCTATTCTTGTCGAAAAGAGAAAGTATAAAAACAAAAGTCTCGGGTAGTTTTTCTTTTTATATCGATTTTTATCTCTATATCTATTTAGATTCATTATTAATTATTAGCGTTTGGTGGGAATGAATGTCTCGAGCAAAAATATGTCTAAATATGATTGTTAAAAACGAAAGCAAGGTAATTAGAAGATGTCTAGAGTCAGTAATACCAATTATCGATTCTTGGATGATCATCGACACAGGTTCAACGGATGGCACGCAGAGCTTGATTCGAGACTGTTTAAGAGGGATTCCGGGGGCTTTGCATGAGAGGGCTTGGATCGATTTTGCGGCGAATCGCAACGAAGCTTTGAATCTCGCAAAAGAGCGATCGGAGGCAGATTATCTGCTTTTTATTGATGCCGACGAAAAGCTTGAGTTTTCGGAGAGGTTCGTAATGCCCGTGTGGAGTGCCGATACCTATCTTGGAACCGTTCGTTTGCCTCAGGGCGGCTCAGAATTTTCCCGTGGCTTTATGGTGAGGAGAAAGCTGAACTGCTATTGGCGAGGCGTCGTTCATGAGGAGCTGATCTGCCGTAGAAAGAAGTCGCTTGAGGTATTGAAAGATCCGCTCATCGTCTCGATCGGTGATGGGTGCCGCTCGCAGGATCGCAGTCGCTTTTTTAAAGATGCCAAGAAATTGGAAGTGGAACTGGCGAAGAATCCCAGGAATGCCAGGCTGCTCTTTCTCCTTGCTCAGTGCTATCTAGGTGCTCGCTCTTTTGAAAGAGCCCTCTACTATTATCGGCAGAGAGCTTCGATGGATTATGGCTGGGAGGGAGAAATCTATCTCTCACTCTATGCCATCGCACAGATCGAGAGGATTTGTAAAAAAGCTACAGATGTATGGAGCCGAAGCTACTGGAATGCTTTCGACTATTATCCCTATCGAGCGGAGCCTCTTTTTTGGATCAATACCTACCTTTTAACCGCTCAGAAATATCAAGAGGGTTATGAGCTCGCTAGTAAGGCGCTCGAAATTCCTTTTCCAACCGACACGTTGCCGATTGAGCGCTGGATTTATGATTATGGACTGCTGCTTCAGCTAGCAGATTTCTGCTATTTCCTCGGCAAGCGTACCGAAGCAAGAGAAGCTCTCAATAAACTCCTCATGTTTTCTCTACCTGCACAAACACTTCGCCTTGTCGAAGAAAATCTAAGGAAACTTTATGTCTAAGCAAACCATTTGCCTGAATATGATCGTTAAAAATGAGGCTCAAGTGCTTCGCAGAGCTCTTGCATCTGTTCGGCCTCTCATTGACACTTGGGTCATCGTCGATACAGGCTCCACAGATGATACAAAACGAGTGATTCAAGAGTGCCTGCAAGACATTCCGGGAGAGCTGCACGAGCGGACTTGGGTCGACTTTGCCCACTGCCGCAATGAGGCGCTGCAATTGGCGAAGGGAAAAGGGGACTATCTACTTCTCATCGATGCAGATGAAGAACTTATTGACGTGAAGCGTCCGGTCGATCTCCATTTCGATCGCTATGTAGTGCGAGCATATGGTGAAACAGAGGAGATCGAATTTCAGAGAGATCTTCTCATCAACAATCATCTCGATTGGGTCTGGAGGGGGAAGGTTCATGAAGAGATCGATTGTCCCGAGGCAAAATCGCTATGGCTTCTGGAAGAGTGCTCGCTCTTTTGCAGACAAGATGGGCATCGATCCAAAGCTCCTGATAAATATCTTAAAGATGCAGCTGTACTCGAAGCCGTTTTGCAGATAAATCCGGAAGATCAGAGAGCCAGATTCTATCTCGCTCAAAGCTACGTTTCAGCTGGGCATTATGAAAAAGCTCTCCGAGTCTATGAGGAGAGAGCATCAGCTAGCGAATCGAATGAGCAGGAGCTCTATTTTTCGCTCTACATGATCGGCAGGTTGCAAGAGCTCCTTGGAGCTTCTCCAGATCTTTTTCTGCAAAGCTATTGGAAAGCGTATCATTTTAGACCGTCGAGAGCAGAGCCGCTCTATCGCCTCGCCCAGTATTATAATGGTCCTGGGAAAACCCCCTCAATTGCCTACCAGATCGTCAAGAAAGCGCTTCTGATTTCCTACCCACTCGATGCGGTTTATATAGAACCCGCTGTCTATCGCAGCGGCCTTTTTCTGCAGCTTGCCGACAGCTGTTTTCATACAGGGCGTTATCAGGAAGCAAAGCAAGTCTGCTCAAGGCTACTCTCTCAGTCCAATTTACCGGATGCTGATCGCGTAATCGTAGAAAGAAATATGATTGTTTTGAATCAAATACAGAATTGATGTAGTTGTTGTTAATTCGGAAAGAAGGTAGTTTTAGTTGCTTGATGATACTAGGGTAAAATGAAACATAATAAAACGGTCTGTTTGAGTATGATTGTCCGGAATGAGAGCCGGGTAATTCGAAGATGTTTGGAGTCGGTCAAGCCTTTGATCGATGCATGGGTGATTGTCGATACGGGATCTGAGGATGGCACGCAAGAGATCATCCGAGAAACGATGAAAGGCATTCCCGGCGAGTTGCATGAGCGGCCTTGGGTCGATTTTTCTCACAATCGGACCGAAGCGCTAGAGTTGACCCAAGGAAAGGGGGAGTTCGCTCTTCTGATCGATGCAGATGAGAGTATCGTCTATGAAGAGGGCTTCGTCATGCCCGATTTATCTGAGGCTTTCTACATGATTGAAGTGCATCTGGGGCTTCTGTCCGCTTATCGCGAGCTACTGATCAATACAAGTCTTGGCTGGTATTGGGAAGGCGTTTTGCATGAACAGGTCAGATGCAAGAGAGAACTGACATCCTATGGTCTGATTGAGAATGCCTACAATTTATCTACCATGGAGAGCTCCCGTAATCTCGATCCGCAAAAATTTGCAAAAGATGCAGAAGTATTGGAAAAGGGACTCCTGGCCGAGCCGAATAATAGCCGCTACGTATTTTATCTGGGACATACTTATGCAGCGATGGGTGAGTTGGAAAAGGCTCTCAAATACTATGAGAGACGCACTCAAATGGGCGAATGGCATCAAGAGCTGTACCACTCTCTCTATCGCATCGGATTTTTGCAGGAAATTCTACGTCGTCCGGTAGAAATCGTCATTGCATCCTATCAAAAAGCCTATCAATTCATGCCCATGCGAGCAGAACCTCTTTTCAGGATCGCTTATCACTATTACATAGCAGGTCTGTTTAGCGAGGCTAAAAGAATTGCAAAAGTGGGGATGACGCATCCGATTCCGGAAGCGCGCTATAGATTCTATCTGGAAGAGGAGCTCTATCTGAGCTGGCTGCCTAAGCTCTATGCAGACTGCTGCTTTGATCTCGGAGAAAACGAAGAGGCGCTTGCCGCTTATAAAAAAATCGAAAAGGCTTCGGGGCTGACAGCAGAGGGTCGAGAAGAGATTCGGGATAATATTTCATTGTTGAATGGATCGAATAAAACTAAAAAAACTAACAACCTTCCTAGGCGAATTAAATTTTAATAATAGGAGAAGAATGTGAAAAAGAATGTAAAAGTCTGCTTAAGCATGATCGTGCGCAATGAAAGTCGTGTGATTAAAAGGTGTCTTGAATCTGTAAAACCGCTCATCGATCACTGGGTGATTGTCGATACCGGATCGAGCGACGGAACGCAAGAGATCATCAAAGAAACAATGAAAGGAATTCCGGGAGAGCTACACGAGAGACCCTGGATCAGTTTTTGTCACAATCGGACAGAAGCGCTCACTCTTGCCAAAGGAAATGGAGAATTTGCTCTACTCATCGATGCAGATGAGGAGCTGATCTATGAAAAGGATTTTGTTATTCCCGATTTTTCGGAGCAAGTTTACATCATCAATGTGCGCTATGACACGGCAGTATTTCATCGCGAGCTGTATGTCAACAATGAGCTCGACTGGTATTGGGAAGGTGTTTTACACGAGCAGATCCATTGCAAACAGAAGTTAAGAAGCGTTGCCGTGATGAAAAAGATTTACAATCTATCGAAAGCTGAAGGGCAGAGATCCCTGAATCCCAACAAGTATGCCATAGATGCCGAGCTTCTGGAAAAGGCGCTGATCGATGATCCGAATAATTCCCGTTATGTTTTCTATCTCGGTCAGAGCTACGCTTGTGATAAAAACTGGAAAAAGGCAATGGGCGCTTATGAGAAGCGCGCTACAATGGGTGGTTGGAGCCAGGAGGTCTACTATGCTCTCTACGCGTATGGCTATATGCAAGATCAGCTCAAATACGATCCGCACACGCTCATCGATTCCTATGCAAAAGCGTATCAGTATCGCCCATCGCGATCTGAGGGGCTCTTTCGCATCGCCTGCGTCTATTTCAATCTAAACTATTACGCTTTGGCGAAAATCGTCACAAAATTTGGAGAACAGATCCCTCTTTCGGATGATAGCATGTTCGTAGAGCCCGCTATCTACCAGTTTGGTTTTACGATGCTCAATGCAGATTGTTGCCGTGCGCTAGATGAAAGAGAGGCAGCGATCCGCGGCTATGAGAAAGTATTGACCGTTCCTGAATTACCGGCGGAGGTACGCTTTGAAATTCAACAACACATTACGAACATCAAAGCGTTGCCACCCAAAGAGAACAAACCGGAGATGCTACCCTTCTGCTGAGGAGTATCCCGGCTTGCCTGCGAACTGGTACAGGTGCTCCGATTTGATCACATCCATGTTGATATGGTCAAAAGCGTGTAGTACCTGGATCAGATCGTTTTGCGAGACAGCAGTTCCCTCCTTGCCCATAAAACGGCAGCGCCACTGCTCGATACAAAAGGTTTCCGGCTGACCCTCTGGCCAGACACGTACGCCGCGATTGGTGATCATCTTCAGCGCAAGAGAACCGATCGCGATATGCGATATGCGGGAGAAAAAGAGCTCTAGGGGAGGTTTGTGATAAATAAAGACATCGATGCCAACAAGACGCCGATCTTCAAAAGGAGCAACAGATAGAGGCACCTGGGGAGTTGGCGGGTAACGTTTATAGGTTACGGGCTTGAGAGATTCTGGCTGTTTTCCCAAATTGCTGGCCACAGCTTTTGCGAACTCTTTTGTGCCGACCTTTTCTCTGCTAACACCCTCTTTGTAGATGTCATAGGTATGGACGCCCTCTTCCAAGGTACGTAGCCACGCGTTGTGGACCGTCTGCGCTGCATCCGGCTGTCCAATGTGGACGAGCATCTGTACGGCGCCTAAAAGAAGTCCTGAAGGATTTGCCAGATTTTGGCCCGCGCGTCTAGGGGCCGAACCGTGGATCGCCTCGAACATCGCCCCGTGATCACCCACATTAGCCGAACCTGCGAGACCGACAGAACCGGCGATCTGAGCGGCCACATCAGAGAGAATATCGCCATAGAGATTAGGCATCACGAGCACATCGAAAATCTCAGGCGTATCTGCGAGTTTTGCGGCGCCAATATCTACAATCCAGTGATCATTGAGGATATCATCATATTCTTTTGCCACCTCATCGAAGACCGTGTGAAACAGACCGTCGGAAAACTTCATGATATTGTCTTTCATGAAGAGGGTGACCTTTTTGCGGCCATGATGGCGCGCATATTCAAAGGCATAGCGAACGATTTTTTCTGAGCCCTCTCTAGAGATCAGCTTCAAAGACTGGCATACATGAGGCGTCTGGCGATACTCGATACCTGCGTAGAGATCTTCCTCATTTTCGCGGACAACGACGACATCCATGTCGGGATGCTTAGTGTCCACGAACGGGAAATAGGAGATGCAGGGACGCACATTGGCATAGAGACCGAGCGTCGTGCGAATGGTGACATTGAGGCTTTTGAATCCACCGCCTTGAGGCGTTGTGATCGGTGCTTTGAGAAAAGCTTTTGTATTGCGAATGGTCTCCCAAGTTCTGGGATCCATGCCTGTCGGGAAACCCTTCAGGTACATTTGCTCTCCGATTTGTACCGGATGAAGCTCTAATTGTGCGCCTGCGGCCTCCAATATTAGGAGTGTCGCTTGCATGATTTCCGGACCAATTCCGTCGCCTTCAGCTACTGTAATGGGAGTTTTCATATTTCAAGCCTAGACAATTTTTCCCAAGAGATCAAGAATTGATCTCATGATTCAAGAACTCATCGATCAACAGAAGCGCTATCTCGATTTCTACTTTCAGCATTTATCCTCTAGCCGAGCTGAGCAGCTCGTAGAGCTTGTGAAAGATTGCAAAGGAACGATCATACTTTCGGGTGTCGGAAAAAGTGGGCATGTTGCACAAAAAATTACAGCGACGTTCGTATCTACTTCCACCAAGGCTTTTTATCTCGACCCGACCCATGCCATTCATGGAGATTTAGGCTTTGTAGGGCAGCACGATCTCTTTCTCGCCTTCAGCAAAAGCGGAGAGTCTCAGGAACTGCTCGAACTCTTACCATTTATTAAAAAGAGAGGAGCTCAAAGCGTAGCCATCGTCTCCAATGAGCGCTCCAGACTCGCTAAAGGCTGCGACTTTTCTATCTCGCTGCCCGTTGAAAGGGAGCTTTGCCCCTTCGATCTCGCACCGACGACATCAACAGCTGTGCAGATGCTCTTTGGCGATCTCCTCGCCGTCGCACTCATGCGCTCTAAAAACATTCCCATCGGCGAAATTGCGAAAAATCATCCAGGAGGTTTTATTGGTCGCCGAATCTCTCTGAAAGTCACCGATTTAATGAGAAAAGAGAGGGAAATTCCCTTATGTCGACCGCAGGATCGACTCATTGATGTACTCCACGAGCTATCTACGAAGCGCTGCGGCTGTTTACTTGTTGTAGATGAGAAGAAACGCCTTCAGGGGATATTTACGGATGGAGATCTTCGTAGAGCATTGGAGGTGAGGGGAGCGAGTTCTTTGGAGTCTATTTTGAAAGATCTGATGACACCTAGCCCCAGATCTATCTCATCAGAGATGCTGGCGCTCGATGCGATGCGCTGTATGGAAGAAGAGCCCTCTAGACCTGTTACCGTCATGCCCGTTCTTGAGAACGAGCATGTGGTGGGATTGCTTCGCATGCATGATATCCTGCAAGCGGGACTCTCGTAGGTTAGTTTTCTCAGGCGAAAATCGCTTCCTGGACAAGGTAGACACCCATTCCAAAGAGATAGCTGACCAGAGCAATGAGCCCGGCTTTTTTGACATACCAGATAAAGTTGATCTTCTCCATTCCCATAAAAGCGACTCCTGCAGCAGATCCAATGATCAAGATACTACCGCCAGTTCCTGCGCAATAAGCGAGCATTTGCCAGAGGGGAGAGTCTACAGGATGCGTTTGCAGATCATACATGCCCATGCCGGCTGCGACTAAAGGCACGTTATCTATAACTGCAGAAAGAAGGCCGATAATGGTCGCAATCACGGCGAGATTCCCAACGGTTTGATCTAGGAATACGGCTAAATCACGCAGAAGACCAATCGCATCGAGAGAGCCAATACAGAGCAGGATCCCGAAAAAGAAGAGGACTCCGGACGTGTCGATACGCGTCAAGACGTGAGGGATGAGCAGATGCTGTCTTTTCTCATGATGTTTATGATGCATTAGATCCGTAATGACCCAGAGTGCGCCTAGAGAAACCAGGATACCCATGAAAGGTGGTAGTCCTGTAAGCCCTTTGAAAACCGGAACAAACATTAGACCGGCGAGTCCACACCAAAAGATGATACGAGCACCAGGTTCAGGCTCTTCCTTGTGGGCTCTTTCCACGATATTTTTGTAGTTACCCTTCAGATTCCATCCGAAAATAGTGAGAGCGAGAGCAAAGGAGAGAAAGCTTGGAATAAAGAGCGTTTTCATCACAGAAAGCGTCGTGATATTCCCATTGATCCAGAGCATCGTTGTCGTCACATCGCCGATCGGTGTCCAAGCACCACCCGCGTTTGCTGCAATCACAATCATAGCTCCCAGAGAAATGCGCTCCTTTCTATCAGGAACCAGCTTGCGTAAGAGCGAAATCATCAGAATCGTTGTCGTTAAGTTGTCTAGCGCAGCCGAAAGGAAAAAAGCAACGAGACCCATGATCCAGAGCAGCTTTTTCTTAGAGCTGGTTTGAATCACGTCCGTAATGATTTTAAAACCCTTATGAGAGTCGATCAGCTCGACGAGAGTCATCGCCCCGAGAAGGAAAAAGATGATCTGACTGACAGAACCTAGATGATCAATGAGCATAGTAGTGCTCCCAGAAAGGGCTTCACCCTTCATGAGGAAAAGAAACATCCATGTGAATACCGCCATCAGAAGTGCTGAGGCGGTTTTATTGACTTTGATCGAATGCTCGAAAATGATTGCGAGGTATCCGATAGCAAATACGAGAATAATAAAAAGATGTGCAGAAGCTTGTTCAATCATAATGCCTGTAGATCATAGAGCGTGCAGGAAAAACGCACAAACAAAAATGCCTCTGATGTTTGTGCAAAGAAGAGGACAGGATACATATTGCTATCCTGCGAATCCTGCCGCCGCAGGCGATCCTGCCCATCCTGTCCAGATTTATAGGATGCTTATTATATGAAGCGCGCGTATATAGGCGTCCCTGCTGATAACCCTGCTCACTCTCACGACGAAAGTCGCTCTCAATCTCAAAAACAGCGAATATCCAGTGTTTCCTCAAGGAATGCACAAAAACAGCGGTTTATAGGGGTATATTGAGCCTTAAGTGCGGGAATATCGTTAAAAAAAAGGCTATTTATTGAGTTCGCATCTTGCTTGCTATAAGTAGTTTGTGGGTAGGTGTTGGGGGAGGGAATAGGCGAAACTTGCGTAAAAAGTGTCATTTTCCGTATATTCTTAACTTCGTTTCGGGGAAAACTTCGCGGTTTTCAGAAACGAAAGAGAGTGCCAAGAGCGCTTCAGTTGTTTTGACAGTGGAAAAAGAGAAGAGTAAGTAAGGAACGCTTGTGTGAGGTGTGCTATTTATAGTACCCCTCGCAACAATTCAAAAATTCAAGAGAAATTCAATGAGAATTTGATCTTGGTTCAGATCGAATGCTGACGGCGTGGATGAGGCATGCAAGTCGAA
>JAJFMM010000186.1 GCA_021772165.1 Chlamydiota bacterium
TCTGCTGCGCGGACATATACCGCCTTGATCTACCCTCCCAGATACCGCTCGAAAAGCGGCACAAAAGACCCCTAAAATAGACAGAAGAATTTTTGAGGTACACCCCTTAGGATGAGTGAAGAAGTTTGGGAGTGGGAAATACGCGTAGATGGTCTTGTTCAGGGTGTCGGTTTTCGTGCGGCTGCCACAATGTTAGCAGAGACGAATCGAATTTGTGGTTACGTACGCAATTCTACAGACGGATCTGTTGAGATTTGTGCTCAGGGCACTCAAAAGGATCTGGAATCCTTTTTAGAGGCTGTTCGGGCGCGCCCAGGTTTGGGCTCAGTAGATCAGTTTAAAATTGATCGCCATCGCCCTGAGGCGCTCTTTTCTTCTTTTGAAATACGCTAGGGAAGGCCTGGATAACTCCATTTCGCGAATCTTGCGGATTTTTTCAACCACACAGCGATTTTCGAACTCGTTAACCTGAAAAAGGTTAACTTCGTTCTGTAATTCGCAGTGTGACTAAAAATCTCTCGTAATTTCCGCAAAAGCGAGTTACCCAGATCTTCCCTAGCACACTGTCTCAATCGAGATCCTGTTCCAATCTCTCTTCAAAGATTTTGATCAGACGATCCAGTTCTCTTCGTGAAGTTTCGACGGGGCTCTTTTCTTCTGCCCCCTTCTTTCTATTAGAATGCTTTTTTTCAAGCTGCGATAGAAATGCTTGTACCGTAAGAGAATGAGCTCCGTAGCCTCTGGCTTGAGAAGAGAGAAATTTGTCGTTCGTTACGACTGTGATATTAGCAGGGATTTTTGCGCATTCGAGCTTTTCCAGAATATACTGATCTGCGGTTTGCCCTTGATGAGAATAGGCAATGATAAGGGGGCTTTTATAGGAAAGGCCACTCTGTTCTCCGGCTCGATGAGAGCCGTCGAAAATAACCATCCCTTCTAAGTGCAATAAGCCGAATTCTTTCTGAAGGGAGTGAACAATGGTCTGACGTTGTGATTGCAGCGAAGATTTTGACTCGCCCCTGTAAAAGAGCAAGTTGTAGCCGTCGATTAAGTAGTGCATGAGTCTGAATAATTCTGGGACAAGAGGGACTCAAGGGATCCGAGAATTTTGTCGAAAGCTTTACGGCGATGAGAAATGCGATTTTTAACAGATTCTTCCAGCTCCGCAAATGATTTGCTGTACTCATGCTTGACAAACAGCGGATCGTATCCGAAGCCTCCTCCTCCTCTCTCTGCGACAAGAATCTTCCCTTCGCAAGTTCCTCTGACACTTTTTTTGACAGTCCCCTGGGGAGATGCTAAAGCAATACAGCAGTCATAATAGGCGTAGCGGTCATCATCTAATAGATGCTTCATAGAAGAGAGCAGCTTTTTTCTGTTGTCCGCATCAGTAGCATCTTTTCCTGCAAAGCGTGCCGATAGGACGCCAGGGCTGCCATTTAATGCGGGAACAGTAAGACCGGAATCATCAGCGATAACCCAGTGCTTAAAAGCACCAGCCGCATGGGTTGCCTTGAGAATGGCATTCTCTTCAAACGTAGCTCCTGTCTCTTCCGGAGGCTGGTAGTTCTGGAAATCAAGGAGTGTAAGAACATCGAGGCCAGGAATGCTTTTCAGCATGGTTCGATATTCTCTGATTTTATGCATATTTGTTGTTGCAAGAACCAGAGGAACAGTTTTAGATACGGACTTCATAGAGCACATGGATAAACCTCTACCTCAGGGTATACTTGATTTGTGTGGTTTGCAACAAATTCCATCTATGCCTTTTCTTGCTGATCAAAAATGCTGTTGATGTCTGTGATCGTAAACTGGTCCCCTTGAAAGTCAAACGTTTCACCAACGGTTTTGCCTTTCATAACTTGGGCTAGTTTTGATTGGAAGGAGAGGATGTGACTCTCAGGATCGGCGTCCCACGGTCCAAGAAGGGTGAAGCGCAAGTGGGATCCTTTCGAATCCTTGCAGTGAACAATAGAACCAACGCCCACTTCATCTGCAGGTACATCCTCGGGTGTCAAAATTCTAGCACGTGCAATTTGGTCAGAGAGAAATTTGAGTTCAGATTGCAGTCGATCTCTCTTTTCTAGTGCTGCTTTGAATTCCGCATTTTCTCGCAGGTCTCCAAGTGCTCTGGCTGCTTCGATTTCACGAGCATTTTTCACAGTGTCGGAGGTTGCGATTTGCTGAATACGCTGATGGGTTCTTTGGTAGCCCTCTTGCGTTGTCCAGATAATATTGTCTTCGGAAGTAGAAGGAGTTTTCTCTTTTCTCAATCTAGCCAAGGATGGATGAACTACTTCGGCTAGTGAATGCAAAATTTTTATGTCGTGGTCAGTCAGAGACTGACATTTGGTGGAAAGTAGAAGGTATTCTTTCACTTCCTCTATGCTCGATTGCTGCATGATAGCGCGAACGATTTTGTAGCGTTGCGCAGTAAGCAGTCCGATAATTTTTTTCAAAAGGTCTCTGTAGTTGGGCTTTTGCTCGAGATGGTCGAGTAGAACAAGCAGGCCTTCGAAAAAGAGGTTTTGTCCCTTTGTATCGGAAAATGGGAGCTTGGCTTTCCCGTCGATGACTTTTTGAAAGTACCAGACGAAAACATCAGGATGTGAAAGAGGTTGAATGAGAAGAGAGTTGAGTTTTGTCGTCAAATCTTCTGTTTTATCTTCTAACTCGTGAAGCAGGAAGTCTCTCAATAGGTTCGATTCAACTGTAAACAGCAAATCAAGGAAGATCTCTCTCCAATCTTTGCGGTGTTTATGAATGAGTTGCATCGTTCGCTTTTGAAAAGCTAGAACTTCAATGCTTCGAACTAGATCGCTGATGGGATTTATATTCTGGACGAGCGACATCAGATCTTTTTCTGCTTGAGGAATGCCAAGATCATCTAAGAAGAAGGCTACTTGTAGCCGCTGACTATCGCTAAGAGGTTCATTTTCATAAATTTCTTTTAGGCGAGCTTCTAGAGATTCTTTGAACTCATGATTTTTCAATGTTTCTGGAAAGTCTCTCAAGAAGGTGTAAACCATTTGAATCGTAGCATTTACACTTGGTTTAGCTTCAAGAGCTTTATGAAGAGCGACTTCATGAGGAACTTCGTGCTCTCTCAGTCGGAAGGGCTCTTTTAGCTCTTTGGGCGATTCGATTTTAGTGTCTTTTTTGATCTTTGCTCTGGCTGTTTGCCACCAGCGGTTCCAATCTGCAGAAGGAATGACTAGATCGCTGAGTTCTTCTTTAATTTCAGCCGCTGTCTTGGGTCCTAGATCGTGTAGTAAGAGTCGGATAAGCTCGCCGGGGCTCTCCCTTGCTTCTTTCTCTAGGAGATCTGGATTGCCAAATCGTCTAGCGTAAAAATGCTCATCTTTCAAAATCAGCAATGTTTTGAATGCTTTTTCGAAGGAGAGGTGTTGGGGGCCAATGACATATTCGAATTCAATAGAAAGTTCTTCTCTGACCAGGGATACATCGACGATCTCTCCAGTTCCCCATCCAGCGGTATGGAAAACGAAATTACCTTTTTTCATATGAGTGAGAAGATCGTAATTGTGGATACAGCCTTGGAATTGTTCGCGATTGCGAAGGCCGATCAACCTGACTTTGTCGAGAAAGAGAGGGTCATTTGGGTGCTTATTCTTCAGATAGCCAGTGGCAAGATCTGCAAGCTCTTCTGTATTTGTAGTCTGTAAATCGAAAATGAGCTGCAATGATTCATGGGCTAATTCAGCCTCTTTGACTTCTCTCCAAAGAGGAAGGATGCGCTCTACTTGTAAACCAAATGGTTTTGCGAGTTCGGAGATCTTCACAGCTTGTAAAATCAGGATCAGCTCTTCAGCCTCTACCTGCTCTCCGTAGCAGTACTCTTCCCAGATTTTAAGAAACCCCGGGTAATCGTTGTTTTGAAGTCTGTCACGAATATCTTTCAAATAACTCATCCCAGCTTCACGGTCTTTCGGCATGTCGATTTTCATATTTTGATTTTTTCAAGTGAGTTTGTGAGATTGAGTATAGTGCGCAAGGCAATAATCTTCAAAGAATCTATAAAAGAATAGCAGCTTTTCTTCCCCTGAGAGCTCCTCTACAAAGGTTAGATGCGCTGTTTTTGAGTGCAAGACCCGCCCATTCTAGGAAGCGGAGACACCCTTTTTTCTTCCGGAATGTGAGAGATTGTTGCAAGAAATGCTCTTCGTTCCTACGCTCTTCCAAGGTCCTATCCAAGTAAAATTTAGGATTGGTTTTCAAGGATTTCCATCCCTTTGGCACATCGCCTCATGGATTGAGGTGTAAAATGAGCAGTCCTAGTGACGTATAGAAAAGTTTTCAATCTTTTTGCCTGGAGCGGTTTTTCCTTAATAGGTTTATTCGGCCAAGAGGACCTGGGTTACCTAGATCGAGCAGAGCAGCTTTTTCGCGACCTTGAGACTGTAAGAGAGATTGATTGCAAGCTCAAGGATAAGCTTCCGGTTCTCTATAACTATCAGGGACTGGGAGGTTATTTTGTCATGCCTTCTGCTCGCATGCCTGCAGCCGGTATGACGGGAGTCGGTTACTCTTACCTCCCTCCCTATAATGTCTGGAATCTTTCCTTCCAATTTTTTGATCATGTTGAGGCTGTCGGTACTTATTGGATCTATCGAGGCATAACGGAAGGGAATTTTGGGAATCAGGGCTTTGGCGATGATGCAGATCGTTCAGCAAACATTAAATT
>JAJFMM010000187.1 GCA_021772165.1 Chlamydiota bacterium
GTTGAGTCCGCGATCGTAAAGCGCCATCTCCTCATCTTTTGTAAGAGAGCGATAGTCGGGGATGCGCTCATAGTGTGTGTGTGCAACGAGATTGTAGACATCTTCTTCGAGATTCGCGCCTGTGCAGCAGATGCCGTGGACTTTTCCCTGGCGAATCATCTCGGCAAGCGAAATGCCTAGTTCTGCCGTGCTCATCGCTCCGGCGAGTGTGACAAACATCTTGCCCCCGTCAGCGAGATGATCGACCCAGCCTTGAGCAGCTTCTACGCAGACTGCGGCATTGAAATGTTTGTAATTTTTTCTCATGAATTCATAAATGCTCATACCTTCCCCTCAAAAACAAAGCTCAACATTTTATAAAGTAGTTTAGCGGCTAAAAAATCGGGTGCCCTAAGATGTGGTGATGGGCAGAGTTCCACGATGTCAAAGCCAATGATTTTCTTACGCTTAGATACTTCTCTTAGCGCCTTGGCTGCTTGATGCCAGAACAGTCCACCCGGCTCCGGGGTGCCTGTCGATGGCATCAGAGAAGAGTCAAAGACATCAAGATCGAAGGTGATGTAGACCTGATCGCTCAGTTTATCGATCATCTTTTCGATCCAGTTCTCATCGCCATGAATCTCGTGCGCGAACAGGGTGTTTTCCCTCTCCAGCGCCTCTTTTTCTTCCGAGCTCATGCTACGAATACCGACGGCGACCGATTTTTCTACCTGCTTCATTTCGCGCACACGTGACATCACGGATGCGTGGCTGAGGGGATTGCCCTCATACGCGAAAGCGAGATCAGCGTGGGCATCGAATTGCAGAACGGAGATCTTGCCGTAGTGCTCAGCGTGGGCGCGAATCGGTGCTGCCGAAATCGCATGCTCGCCTCCGAGTGTGACGACAAATTTGCCCATCGCTAGGAAGTGCTGCGCTCTTGCGTAGGTTGCATCCAGCATCTCCTGAGAGCTCTTCGCTACAATGGGATCTGCGGTGTAGATGCCGCGACGAAATACTTCGCTCTCTGTTTCGATATCATAGAGTTCCAGATTGCGCGAAGCTTCGATCAGAGCCGCAGGACCGAGATCGGTGCCTTGAGCGTAAGTGGTCGTCTGATCGAAGGGAACGGGGAGAACGACGATTTCAGAGCTTTCGAGCTGAGAAAAGGCGTCGGGCAGCCCGCCGAAGCGTCCTTCTAAACCGTGGCCCTGGAGAAAATTTTCTTTAAGACAATCCATCATAATTCCTTAAACGACTAGGTAGGTGTAGCTTTCGAGTGCTTCTTTGAAGCGTTTTTTTAGTTGGCCCGCCTCTGCATTGGTCAGGCGGCCTTCTCTCAATGCTTTTTCAATCGAGCGGCGTAGGCGCTCAACGAGATCGGCTGAGTCATACTGCACATACTTGAGCACTTCGCTTACGCTGTTGCCTTCGATCTCATGCTTGAATTCCCAATTTCCGTTCTCATCGAGATCGACGTGCACTGCGTTGGTGTCGCCGAAGAGATTGTGCATTCCGCCTAGAGTCTCCTGGTAGGCTCCCACGAGGAAGATCCCGAGATAGTAGGGATTTTTCTCCAGTTCGTGGAGGAGGATATGCTTGGCCGGCTCTCTAGGACCGACGAAGCGATCGATTTTTCCGTCGCTGTCGCAGCTGAGATCGACGATGGTGGCGCGCACTGTTGGCTCCTCGTTGAGTCGATGGATCGGCATGACAGGGAACATCTGCTCAATGGCCCAGACATCCGGAAGGGATTGGAAGACGGAGAAGTTTGAGAAGTACATGCTCAAGAGCTTCTCATCGAGCTTTTCGATATCTTCGGGAACATATTTCAGCTCTTTCGATACGGCGCGAATCTTGGCGATCAGATGCCAGTAGGATCTCTCGGCATAGGCTCTCTCAGACAACCCGATCTCTCCCTGAATGAAGCGCTCTAACACATTCTGCCGAAGATCCGCTGCGTCGTGCAGAGCTTCGTGACAGTTTTTAGACGTTACGCTCTCGTAAAGAGTGACGAGTTCTTGTAGGAGTTCGTGATCGCTTGGAGGTGCCGGCAGTTTAGCTACGGGGCCAACACTTGGAGCCACATCGATGACTTCAGTAACGAGAACAGAGTGGTGAGCGACGAGAGCTCTTCCCGATTCACTGACAATCACAGGATGAGGTAATTTTGATTCGTTGCACGCAGCGCCGATTTCAGAGACCACATCTCTTGCATACTCCTCTACGGAGTAGTTCATGGAAGAGTCGCCACTTGTTTTTGAACCGTCGTAGTCGACGCCGAGGCCACCGCCTACATCGAAAAAACACATCGATGGGCAGAGTTTGGCTAACTCTGAGTACATACGAGCGGATTCGCGCAGCGCTTTTTTGATGGGACCGATCGAGGTGATCTGGCTACCGATATGAAAGTGCAGCAGTTTGAGCCAATGCTCTTTGCCAGATTTTTTCAGATGTTCGACACCTAAAAGGATCTCATGAATGCTCAGTCCAAACTTGGCGTGATCGCCGCCGGAAGAGGCCCAGCGTCCACTGCCTTTGCTATGAGGCTTCATACGGAAACCGATCTCTGCTTCGATGCCGAGTTTCTCTGCCGTTTCTAAGACGAGATTGAGCTCGTAGAACTGCTCGACGATGATGATCGATCTGCGGCCGATCTTTCTGGCGAGTAGTGCCAATTCGATGTATTCGGAATCTTTGTAGCCGTTGCAGAGGAGAAGTGCACCGTCTGTATTGTGGATACTGAGGACTCCGACGAGCTCCGGCTTGCTTCCCACTTCTAGGCCGAGCAGAGAGTCTCTCCCTGCGTTGCGGATCACATCGACGATCTGCTTCTGCTGGTTGACCTTGATCGGGTAGGCAGGTCTGTAGTCATTCTGATATTCAAATTCTTTGATGGCCGCCTTGAACGAGGAGCAGAGCCTGCGGATACGGTCACGGATGATTCCATCGAAGCGAAAAAGGATCGGCGGCTCGATCCCTCTCTGTACGAGGGTCTGGACCAGCTCGTAGAGATCAACCTTAGGTCCTTTTCGATCCGGAGACACAGAGACCCGACCTTCCTGATTGATATCAAAATAGTCCTCACCCCAGCCTTGAATCCAATAAATTTCATTGTTTTCCGAACGATTCCAGGTACGTTTCGGCTGGGTCGAGGGCTCAGGCGAGCCAAGTGTTTGAACCATCAGGACATCCTCATTTTGGGTGGAAGCAGTTTTTTAATGAATAGCAGTATAATTCGAATGAGGTCTTTATGGAAAAAGAGAATGTCTCTTTTTATGAAAAAAAAGCTCTTTTGCACCAATTTTGAAACCAGCCGAAGAGTTTTTCGGCAGAATCGGCCTTTTCTTGATCGGAAAGTGAGTGCAGAGCCTCTTCAATCGTAGACCCTTTTTCAAAACTGCGAAGAAGGCGATAAGCGGGCCAAGAAATTTTTTCATAGCGAAAGACCCCTTCCTGGTTCCAAAGGAGATAGGGGCTCAGATCTTCCCATTCGATCTTGGGAAAATCGCGCTCGAGCCACTCTTCAGCAGGATGGTCTAATAGTTTGCTGCGAAAATCGAAGAGATCGGCTTCCATCTCAAAAAGCGCGACCGTCGGTTGCAAAGAGATTTTTTTCATCATCTCTTCTTCATGTAAAGCGGGTAGGGGCGAGGCATCAGCAAGGCGATTGTGCGCCTCATCGAGAGCCGCCAGCGGAACCACGAGCCGGCGATCTTCTTCTAAATAGTTTCTGTCGAGATACTCCGGCAGGAACCTACCGAGCTCGGCAATCGAGGGATGTAGTGGCCAGCACTCGAGGAGATAAGGCTCGACAATGGTGCGTTCGAATGCACGCGAGCCAAAGATAGTGAAAACAGAAGAGAACTCCTTTTCTAGCAGATTGGAAAAACGGATCCAGACTTGGCGGTTATAGATTCCAATCCTTTTTTCAGGCGGCAACAGAGGGCCTGGTTGAATACGCTCTTTCGCCTCTTTCAAAAGCTGTTCATCTTGTTTATGTACGGGCTTCTTGAGTACCTGACCCATCCAGCGCTGCAAATCGACAAGAGCCTCAGGTGCATTTAGCAAGTCAAAATCTCCCGCTGAAATGCTTTAGCCTTCAAAGCCTCTTTCCACGTCTCGTCAAAGGAGAGAAACTTCTCATCCCATTCGAGCAGCGTCGAGACGCAGCCTGTCTTGGGATAGACCTTGGCGTAGAGCTCCCAGACCTTGTCGCAGACAGGATGATCGTGCGTATCGAGCAGATACTCTCCACAATCTGTATGGCCGGCCAGGTGAATCTGCAAAACGCGATCGAGCGGCAGATTCGATAGATACGCTTCCGGTGAAAAGCCGCTATTGCGACTAGAAACATAGACGTTATTGATATCGAGCATCATGTAGATATCAGCTTTTTCGACAACTCGGGCATAGAACTCCCACTCGCTCATCTCATCACAAGAAAAGCTCGCGTAAGCCGAGAGATTTTCTAACGCGAAAGGAATTTCCAGGTAGTCTTGGACGATCCTCGCCTTTTCAGCGACGAAGTCGGCGACATCTTTTCTAAACGGCAGAGGAAGCAGCTCATGGAAATTCGCCCCCGGCACGCGGCCCCAACAGAGATGGTCGGAGATCCAGGGCGTTTTTGTAAGCTTTGCCAGTTGTTTAAGTTTTTTTAGATACTCAAAGTCAAGAGGCTCGGAGCTGCCGATGGAGAGACTGACTCCATGCTGAACAACCGGATAGCGCTCGAGAATTCTTTCCAGATTTTTCAGAGCTCTCTTTCGACCGAACATGAAATTTTCAGAGATGATTTCGAACCAGTCGATAGCAGGCCAGTTCTCAAAGATCTCCGGATAGTGAACCGGACGCAAGCCGATTCCAATCCCGAGACGAGGGATTGAAGCATTTTTGATCATGGACAAACCTAAGGAGGGGGGATCTCCCCCCACCTACAATTGATTAATGGTTGTGGTTACGAGATCTGCGCGATTTCTTGTTAGAAGGACAGCCTTTGCAGTCTGAAGAGCAGCTTGGGCATGGCTCATCACAAGAGTCCGGGCATGGGCAAGATTCGCATTTCTTTTTTTCAGGACAAGATTTGCAAGGCTTCGGACAAGATTCGCATTTGCCACAGTTTTGGCAGCCGCCGCCGTGCATAGCAACTTCTTGGGAACGATCCACAGAACTTTTTGCCATTGCAACTTGAGCATCATTTCTGCTTGCCATCGCTGATTGAGCAGAAAGACAAAACATTGCAGCGAATGCTAATAACGTTAATTT
>JAJFMM010000188.1 GCA_021772165.1 Chlamydiota bacterium
TAGGCGTGCTGAGAAAAGAGCGTCTCTTCTTTTGTGTCCGGATTGAAGATGCTGAAAAAGCCATTGCCCAGATCGAGCGCCTGCACGGCAGCCTCTGCAATGCGCGAGCGCGTGTCGACAGAGACGACAAGGCGGTCGATCACCAGATCGACGTCGTGGGCGATGCTCGGATCGAGGCTCTCGATCTCATCGAGCTCGATGATCGTGCCGTCGACACGCAGACGCGTGAAGCCTTTTCTGAGCAGATCTGCGAAATCCTCTTTGAATTCCGCTTTCTTCGATCGGGCGTAAGGAGCGAGTACGATCAGCTTCGTTTTTTCAGGCAGCGTCTGGAGTGTAGCGAGAATTTTTTCACGGCTGGTGGCAGAGAGCGGCTCTTTGCTCACAGGGCAGTGAGGCGTGGCTACGCGGGCGTAGAGCACTCTGAGAAAGTCGTAGATGCCGGTCATCGTGCCGACGGTCGAGCGCGGCGTGCGGCCTGCGAGTTTTTGTTCGATGGCGATCGTCGGCGCAATGCCGGTAATGCTCTCCGCATCGGGCTTGGGTAGCTCGCCTAGAAATCTCCGCGCATGGTGCGAGAGCGACTCGATGTAGCGCCTCTGTCCCTCGGCAAAGATCGTGTCGAAGGCCAGCGACGACTTGCCGGAGCCGGAGACGCCTGTGAACACGACGAGGCTACCGGGCTGTAGAGTGAGGTCGACGCCCTTGAGATTATGGACGTGTACTTTTTTTAAAATGATCGGTTCAGGATCCATATCGGATATCTTATCAAAGAATGGTTCACTTTGCTATAGTCAGATATTATGGCCTTCACCCGCACCAAGATTGTTTGTACGATTGGACCTGCAGTCGACACTCTTGAATCGATGATCGAACTGATCGGCGCCGGGATGAATGTCGCCCGCCTCAATTTCAGTCACGGCACCCATGAAGGGCACGCCAAAACTATCGCGAATTTGAAAAAAGCTCGCGAGATCACAGACAGACCTCTCGCTATTTTACTCGATACCAAAGGCCCCGAGATCCGCCTCGGAAAAATTACTGAAGGCTCGCTGCAAGTGCAGCCCGGTATGCGCCTCAAACTCGGGCTGAAAAATAGCTCCAATCCGCTGAAAATTCCTCTGCATCCCATCGAAGTATTAGAAACCGTCCGTCCAGGCATGGCGATTCTCTTCGATGATGGCTACGTAGTCTCGCAAGTCATCAAAGTGGATAAAAAAGAAGCGCTCATCGAGATCCAGAATGCCGGCGTTTTGAAAAGTGGAAAGAGCGTCAATATCCCGGATGCGCATCTGAATCTTCCGGCCATGACAGCGTCCGATATCGAAGATCTAAAATTTGGCTGCGCCCAGGATATCGATCTCATCGCAGCCTCCTTCATCCGCTCATCGCAACATGTTCTGGCGATCAAAGAGCTGTTAGCCAGTGAGGGAAGCTCAGATATCCTCGTGATTGCCAAGATCGAAAATAAAGAGGGCGTCGAGAATTTCGATAGCATCGTGCAGGTAGCCGACGGCATCATGGTCGCACGCGGCGATCTGGGTGTGGAGATGGATCTGGCGCTCGTCCCGAAGCTGCAAAAAATGATGATCCGCAAGTGCTACCAGGCAGGCAAACCCGTCGTTACGGCTACTCAGATGCTCGAGTCGATGATCAGCAACCTGCGCCCGACGCGGGCCGAGGTCTCCGATGTCGCCAACGCGATCTACGACAGCACCTCAGCAGTCATGCTCTCAGGTGAAACGGCGGTGGGGAAATACGCGATTGAAACCGTGCGACGCATGAAGAGTATCGTCTGCGAGGCTGAATCGGACTTTAACTTTCGTGATTTTTTTGATCAGCGCTCAGGCCATGATTATCATGACATCTCCTCTTCTGTGTCTCTGGCTGCCGTCAAAACTGCCTACAGCGCCAAGGCGCGAGCGATCTTCGCCTTCACATCTAGCGGAGGAACCGCGCGACTCGTCTCGAGACTCAGGCCGGAGATGCCGATCATCGCTCTGACGCCCCATATCAAGATCTACCATCAGCTCTCCTCCAACTGGGGTGTGATCCCCGTCTATTGCCCCAACTGCTACAACACGAGCGAAGCGCTCTCTGCCGTCACTGGATTTGCAGCGAAAGAGGGGATCATCGCCTTCGGAGACGTCGTTGTCGTAACGGCAGGCTCGCCATTCGGTAAGAAGGGCTCGACGAACATGATGATGGTGGAAAATATTGGAGAGATCCTCGTCCGAGGCCACAAGGGCTTTGGCTCGAGAGTGCAGGGCAAAGTCTCTGTCGTGCTCTCTCCTGAAGGAAAAGATCCTGAATCTCTGCAAGGCAAACTTGTCGTGATTACGCATTGCGATAACAGCTTCTTACCTGTGCTCAAACAGGCCGCCGGCGTCATCCTGCAAAATCACATCGGGGATACCGCATCGGAAAAGTATGCGGCGCTGGTAGCAAAAACGTTTGAGATCTCAGTCATTACGCGCGCAGACGGCGCGATGTCTATCTTGCAAGAGGGAGAAGAGGTAACGCTCGATCCCCAAAGAGGCCTTGTCTATCGAGGACTCGAAGAGTGCCCTACCTGTCGAGTTTTTTAAATAGAAGGCGATCCTGTTTATCCTGTTACTTTTCTATAACTCAAAATTCGAGCAAAAATGAGTTATAGAACAGGATTCTATAACTCATGACTAGCATTACTGTGGTTTCGGGTAGATCGGATCTACTGTATGAGGAACCGCAGGTACGTCGTTATGCACGATGAATTGGCTCAACGCTGCAATGTCGCTTTCATTGAGACCAGATTTCTGCATGATCGAGCGAATATCTGAGTGTGGTTTGTTATAGTCAGCAGTCAACTGCTTTGAGATAGCTGAGGTCATTTTCTGCTCCATATCTTGCACTAGAGGGATCTCATCCTTCTCTACTTTTTGCTCATCTTTCCAAGCAGAGATCTTTTCAGCGTGGGATGCTTTTGGATCCAGTGTAATGGCTCGGTCTTTAGCATATTGAGCGCGATCATCTGTGTATTCCGTTTTATCCGAGGACAATTTCTGTAACTCATTGTTGATAAGATCCTCATAAACAGGATCATTTGAAATCGCTGCAGCAGCTTTTTCGTAGTCTTCTGCAGAAGCTGCAGTAGAGATGTTTGTATAGTGGTTGATGTCTAGATTAGGGTTGATGTTCATTTTGGTTCCTTTTTTGATTATTATAAAAAAATCCCCTGAGAGTAAATCTCTCAGGGGAACAAAACAACTTAGATTAATTGTAATTACGCTTGTACGTTAGCATCAGATGCCGTTGGCTCAGGAGCAAATGGTCCGCAAGGGAGCCCGCCTCCACCGCCTGGTGTAAAGCCGCCGAAATCCATGTGATCATTAGGGATCCTACGAGCATCGTTCTCCGGGATGTCAGGACCTTGACCTATTGAGATTCCGCTTACGTCTACGGATTGTTTTCCGTCTACTTGGCCTTTAGCGTTCCAATTTGGATTCTCCATTGCACACTTCATGATCATGGGTGCGAAAGGACCTTTTCCTAGATCCTGCGTTCCTAGATCCGTTGACTTACCTGTCGTCACATCTACGATGGTACGTGTCAGGTGAAGCTCTCCGCCTTCCCACTTGCCTGTCATGGATACAGTGTACGTATCTGGCTTACCCGTTTTCGGGTTTGGCTTGTAGATGTCAGGCATTACAGGCATCTTATTTGCATCAAAGATCTCAGATTTACCACCATGTGCGTGTCCGACATACGAGCCGTTACGCATATTCATGGTTCCTGCGGCTGCTGGAGTGCCGTCACCATTGTCGGAGCCCATCTCGCAATCGAATTCAGTATTTCGATCGCCGCTCGAGCCATTGGTATGTGTACCTGGATCGTCTGGTCCTCCCTGAGAATCACCGAAACCCCACCATGCAAAGGTTGGCTGGTATGGGTTTTCCACGTAATTACCCTGTGCATCCTTCATCGGCTTGCCCGTTTTAGGATCAAGATAAGGCTGAGGAGTGAATGTAACCGAAGCATTGAAGTCTCTCATCGGATCGATATACTGTGAGGCTATGATTCCACCATCAGAGGAAACACCGCCTTTACCGCCCGTATGAGTACTATCGAGCTGGACGCCTTTTCCGGGGACTTGGTTTGCCTTTGTAGGATCTGCGGGGAACATCGTATTCCCTGTCAAAGCCTTGCCCCAATCATTACTGATATCACCCTTCGTGAGATCATAATTGATCGGTTTGCTCAGATCGTTCAGCTTCGTCCAAGATCTACCTGTAGCATACGGATTGATGCTGTTGATCTTTT
>JAJFMM010000189.1 GCA_021772165.1 Chlamydiota bacterium
CCGCGATAAGCGATTCCCTCATCTTCTTTCAGCACGTCGTAATTCCGAGAGATGGTTTTATTCAGATCGGAAACGATCGGGTAAGAGACACCTTCAATCCCACCCTTTGCTTTGGGAGTATTGAGCCAAGCGGCATGAGAAAATTGACTGTCGACGGAGCAGCCGATGACTTGCGCATTTCTTTTTTCAAACTCTTCGAGTTTTTCTTGAAAGGCGTGCAGCTCAGTAGGACAAACAAAGGTAAAATCAAGGGGATAGAAAAAGAAGACTACATATTTTCCTCTGCATTCAGACAAGCAGAAATCGTCATAAATTCTGCCTTTGATCACTGCGTTAGTCCTGAATTCAGGTGCGTGTTTTCCTACTAGTGCCATATTTTTTTCTCCTATTCAAAAATTTCTCTAGCGCGTTTTAACCAATGCTCTTTTCCGATCGTGGTATCTCCTCCGTGTCCCGGAAAAACGCGGGTGTCGGGCGGCAATACTGCGAGTTTTTCCAACGATCCCCACATCCTCTGTGGCTGAGCTGTAGCAAGACTTAAAGTACCAATGCTTCCTTCAAACAGCGTGTCTCCAGAAAAGAGAATCTTCTCCTCTCGAAGATAAAAACAGACGCCTCCAGGAGAGTGCCCGGGAGTATGGATCACCTCGACAGCGACCTCGCCTACAAAGATCCGCTCTCCTTCATCGATAAAATGATCCGGCTCAACGCCGTGAATAGGAATAAAAAGAGGGATTTTATCTGTGCCCGGTTTTTTTAGATTCTCTACATCAAGAGGATGCACATAGATTTCCGCTCCGGTTTTTTTGGTCAGGAGATGTGCGTCGGCTATATGATCCCAATGCGTATGGGTCAAAAGAATTTTTTTAATGCTCAGGTCGAGCTCTAAAGCTTTTTCTAATATGGGAGAGCAGGATCCAGATGCAGGGTCTACGACAGCCGCTATCTTAGTCTTGGGGCATGCAAAGAGATAAGCGTTGGTCCCTAGAGGACCTGCAGGAAATGTATGAAGAATCATTCGTACCAATGCACCGGAGAGGATTTGAACCTCTGACCACCCGGTTCGTAGCCGGGTACTCTATCCGCTGAGCTACCGGTGCGAAAAATTTATGAAACTAGACCATCATCTCTAAGTAAACGCTTTTTCCTCAAGGTATTTGTGAATGGAATTTTCAGACCCCAAAATTAAAGAAATTTTTCCAGCCCTCGGAGGGTGTCTACAAAGTTTGCTTCTATCGATTTTTTGGGCTTTTTGAGCCGCCTTTCGATTCTTTTTTAGGGGGTTATATCAACAGGCGTATATTACCCCCTAAAAAAGAATCGAAAAGCGGCCAAAAATCCTCTAAAAAGCGACGAAGCCAAACATTGTAGACACCCTCTAAGCCCCAGTAAGTGAGGCAAATCTTCTGCGCGTAACCGATGCACTTTTCCCTCTACATTGGCCTCTGGTTCAAAGGTCATTTTGTTCATAGAGATCTCAAAAGGTAGAGCGCACTCCGTGAAGCTGTAGCCGTGAATAAAATCTTTTCCTTTAAAGGGCTCTGAAAATTCTTTTTCGACGAGGCCTTTCCAGTCCCGATCGTCGCGATGACCCCATTTTTCAATTTTCTGGATCATCTCTTCTTTCGTACGAACCCAGCTGAAGTGGTGAAACAGAGGCTGTCCGTCGCTTCCCACAACTTGGCGCTTCTTAGGATGGGGCAGGTGATCATAGATCGCATTGCGCTCTTCAACGTGGAGAATTGCAGAGAGTTTCAAAGCGTCTTTGCGAGCGAAAATGATGGAGTCTTCCCACTGATCTGCGCGGAAACGGGGCTCTCGAAAATACCAGTAGTTGGACAGCTTAAGAACTGCGTGCTCTCTGCAATCGCTCTCTTCTAACCAGTGAGAAAACCTATTACCTTCTGCAACTTCATCCGCATCTAAAAAAAGAACGCAAGCGATCTCATCGCGTACAAACTGGAAGCCCAGTGCTCTTGAAGCGCTGTGCCAAAAATGTTCCGGTGCAATTCTTTTGAAGACTTTTGAGGGAATTTTGTGAGGGGCAAAAGGATATTCCACAAATTCGCAGTCGGGATAAGAGGCGTAAATTTTATTGAGCAGTAAGCGATTTTCCGGAGCTCCATCAAAAAAATGGTCACAGACGGGGATGATGATTTGGCTGGAAAAAACTCGACATTGCTCAATGCAAGCAGGGAGAAATCGAGCTTCATTGCTGCAAAAATTGATGATGGAAGCGACGAGAGGTTTTTTCATGAACAAAAAGTATAGCTGAAAATGATTTATACACAAATTTAGTAAATAGAATAGGGTGACGTTATGAACATCGTCATTCTAGGAGCTGGAAAAATTGGGTCTTATAGCGCCTCCATTCTGTCAAAGAATGGACATAGCGTTACGATCGTGGATCAAAACGCTTCGACGCTTGAAAAAATTGGAAGAGAGTCGGACATTTCGACGCTGCACGCACCTCTTTCTAGAGTGACTTTTTTCGAAACTCTATTCGAGAAAAAACCTGACCTCCTCTTTGCTGCAACAGGTTGTGACGAAACAAATCTCGTCTCCTGCGCTGTGGCAAAAAACCTGGGGTTTCCCAAAACAGCCGCACTCATCCATTCTAGCGAATACCTTTTCCATGATGATCTGGATCTAGGTAAGCTGTTCTACGTCGATCACTTTCTCGCCTCAGATCTTCTTGCCGCTCGAGATCTATTTAAAATTCTGGTGCACACCGGAGATCTCGCGATTGAAAATTTCATTCACGACACGATCCAAATGAGAACTCTTAAGATTCCCGCCTCTTGGGTAGAAGGCACTCTCATCAAAAACTTAACTCTTCCCGAAGAGTTCATCCTCGGAATGATCCGTCGCAAAACCTCAGATGGAGAAGAGTTGATCTTTCCACACGGAGACGACCAGCTCTTTGCTGGCGACGTCATTTCTGTTGTTGGCGAAACAAAGGCCATGAAAAGCGTTCATGAGCTTTTTGGCGTACCTGAACCCGCCATTCGATCGGTCATCCTCACTGGTGGTTCTGCTGTGGTCAAGCATTTAGCTCATTTTCTGATCGAACAGGACATTCATGTCAGAATCATCGAACGCGATTTTGCTCGTTGTGAAAAGTTTGCAGATGCCCTTCCCGAAGCTACCATCATTTGCCGAGATGGAACGGATTTGGGACTTCTTCGCGCCGAGAATGTTCAGAGCGCAGACGCGCTGGTCAGCTGTACGGACAATGACTCGACTAATCTCTTAATTGCAGGACTCGCAAAAGAGGCTGGCTGCCCAAGAACGATTGCTGTCACTTCAGATCCTTCCATAGGCACTCTTCTCGAAAAACTCGGAATCATTCCCGCTTTTTCCTCCAGACTCAATACGGTTCAAAGACTCCTCTCCATCATCAGCGGAAAAACCATCCTATCGATCACTCCTACTCGCGAAGATGGCGCAAAAATCGTTGAGTTGAAAATTATTTCGAGCTCCAAAGCCATCGGCGTTCCTCTTTCCGATCTAGCTCTACCCAGAGATCTAATTGTAGCCGTCATCGAAAACCAAAATGGCGTCACGATTGGCCGCGGAGACAGCGTTTTATCTGCAGATGACACAGTAGTCGTTATTTGCAGTCCACGTCATCTGACAAAACTGCATGACCTGTTTTAGCATCCTATGTTTAAAGAACTTTCCCAGATTCTCGGCAAATATGTAGCCTGCCTCGGCCTGGTTCTGCTTCTGCCCTTTTTTACAGCGATCTATTATCAGTTTGCAGACTCCCAGTCGCCTCTGCCCAACAGCATGATGGCCTTTCTCTACGCAATCTGCATTGCATTTGCTCTAGCTGCCCTCCTCTTACTCAGCGGCCGCAAAGCAACCGGACATATTGGAAGACGAGAAAGCATTCTACTCGTAGCGCTCATCTGGGTCGTAACCTCTTTCATCAGCGCTCTTCCTTTCTATTTCAGTAAAACACTGGATAATCCGGTCGATGCCTATTTTGAAGCCATGTCAGGATTGACAACAACCGGCTCAACGATGATCAGCGCTAAAGCCTACGATCCAGGAACCGACCAAGAGATCCCCATTCACTATGTAAATGAACAAGTTCCTACGCAAATCTACTCCTATTATGGAACAGTAGCTCCGATTCTCAATCCGGAAACCGGAGCCGTTCTCTACTCAGGAGTGGAGGCAGTGAGCCGCCCCATTCTTCTCTGGCGCGCCTTTTTGCAATGGGTCGGGGGCATGGGGATCGTCGTCATCTTTTTAACAGTGCTCCCAGCTCTTGGTGTGGGCGGAAAGTTCCTCTATCAGATGGAAGTCACAGGTCCCTTTAAAGAGGACATTAGCCCCCGCATTCATGAAACCGTCTCGCAACTCTGGAAACTCTATCTCTTCTTCACCGTACTTGAGATCATTCTTCTGCTTTGGGCCGACAATACAATGCCCTTTTTCGATTCCGTCTGCTTGGCCTTTTCAAATATCTCAACGGGCGGCTTCTCTACTCAAAATGATTCCATCGCA
>JAJFMM010000190.1 GCA_021772165.1 Chlamydiota bacterium
CAAGGAACCCATCGCGTTTGCATTTTCCTACTTCGTTGTGTGGACCTATGATTTCGATGCGATGGCGATCATGCTCAAACAAGATTCGTCAGATTGGATCGGATTGTTAATTTCAGCGGGAATTGTCGCTGGCGGTAGCAAAGGCTCACTAAAACTTTTTCAAGATTTCCTGAACTGGCGTAGTCGTGCACAACAAATTAGAAATCCAAGACCAGGTGATCCGCCTATGACTAATCACAATCCAACCGTAACACCAAACGCCTCCTCCGGTAGCAACCAAGGAAGTTAGCTATGAAGAGAATCGTTGCGCTGTTGTGTTGCTGTGCAACTACGGCAAGTGCGGATTTTATCGAGCTAAGACGAAATGCAAACGTTTATGAGGACTCCAACAGATTCTCCCAACAGCTAGCGCATTTCGAAATTGAACCGGAACCGGTCGTTAATTTGATTGCCACTGGCACGGCACGCGAAAATAGCTATGTGGAAGTGTTCTTACCCAACGGCAATGATCGGGGTTGGGTACACACGGGAAGAGGACGGATGTTCAGTGGTTTTCCTCTAGGCGTGACTCTGCCAGCGGACCGAACAGTTTTACGTTCGGGCAGCTTTGCGATCGCTCCGGATTCGATGGTTGCTCACTTTATCGATGTCGGACAGGGAGATGCTACTTTGCTCGAATTTAGTTGTGGATTGGCTCTGATTGACACGGGTGGAGAAAACACAGACGAGGTTAATGGTGCTGAACTACTCATCACTTATCTGAATACGATCTTTGACCGTAGACCAGATTTGAATCGAACGCTCGATCTTGTTGTGTTAACTCATGGTCACGCCGACCATACAGCTGGTGCGGTCAGACTGGTAGATCCAAACAACCACTTCACGATTAGAAATATTGTCGACAATGGAAGGACAGACGGATCTGGCCGATTTGGTCAGAGAACACTTCAAGAGCATGGCGCTGCCAACACCAACATCAACCATCAATCAATTCGAGGCGGAGATATTACGAGTATCTCTAACATCACCAACAACGTGATAGATCCATTGAACTGCGCCGGTACTGATCCTCTCTTTAGGGTGTTATGGGGTTCGCTCACGACCAACCCTGGCTGGTCGAACAAAGAATTTACCGAAAACCAAAATAATCACAGCGTGGCCGTTCGGGTCGACTTTGGAAATTCATCCTTCCTTTTCACAGGAGATATGCAGGCGCCAGCATTGGAGACATTGGTGACCCATTATGATGGCACGCAAATGTTGAACGTCGATGTTCATCAGGTTGGACATCATGGCTCGCACAACGCACTTATCAAGGAATTCATGGAGGCGATGTCACCGGATGTCGCTGTGATTTCTTCAGGCAATTCTAATCTAAGCCGTCATCAATTTAGCGCTTTCTCGTTTGCTCATCCCAGAGATGATGCTGTTAATCTTCTCAGAGATCCGAACACTGGAGTTTCCTTTTTTAGGGAACAATCAGTCAATGTACCGGTAGGAGATCGAGGAGCGTGTTCGGCGGCATTTTGTGGAACGTTCAGGCCTCCAGTATTCGAGAGCTGGGATATCGAACGAGCGATCTATAATACAGGCTGGGGTGGAACCGTCAGATTGTCAGCGAATTCCCAGGGAGAAATGAGAATCGCCCGGAATTAGGGTACGGTTCCAAACAACTGCTGTATAATTCTAGAACGTGGATCGGAGAATATCTTGGAGCAGGTTAGTACTACTCGGCCTAGCTTCCAATAATTCTGTGTGCGGCAATACACATTGCTCTCGAAAAACATAAAGGCATTGATACAGTACAAATAGTCTAACCCTTTTCTATTTGGCCCTTTCTCGGCAGCGATAAACCAGAGCTAAATCTGTTCCTTGAGCGCTCAGGTCACACAACCAAGATACAAAGAATTGGACCGTGGGAGTGAGGCGTGTCGGTGGTGGTTGTTAATACGCCAATTGGTTGGGTTTTATATCCAGGGAAAAGGCAAAGCGCCCACGTGAATCTGGCGACTCTCAGCCCGTAAAACTTCATATCCTGCGCGTAGAGCCGCCAAATACCGAGTGGATAGAGCTAAAAGAGGGCCAGCACTTACAAGGATGCGTGACCAATGAAGGCGCTTATGCGATTGTTGATATCGATGTGAGAGTAGTTTGAGTCAAATTTGTACTTTGTAGTCGAGGCAGAAAAATGAATGATGCTATATTGGAATACCTATCAGGCAACTATCCAGAGATAATAATTGCTTCGCTGATAACTTTAGCGGTCTCGATTTTCTTTTTTCAACTGGGACTAAGCATCAGAAAGCCAAAGTTGAAAATCACAGGTATGAGCGGTGGCGGCTCTCCACAGCAGAAATATACCTACCATTCCGTTAGGGTTCGCAATGTCCCTAGCTTTTTCTGGACGAAGGTAGTCCGAGATACCCCAAAATCCATGCACGCTCACATATTCGAATCTAAGACCAAACGCGTGCTAGGAATATTACATTGGGAGAACACGAAAAATAGAAATATCCTTGAACAACGAGCTTCCATTCCGGTTGGAGAATTTCAAAGCCTCTCAGTTTTTATCCGTGATGTCGAAGGCGCGTGTTTTTACATTGCTGCTGTGAAATCTGAAGGAAAAGGATTGCAAAAAGTTCCTGGAACAAAAAGCTATTCGTCCGAACGAGAAGAGTTCTACATAGAGTGCAGAGACAGAATTGAAAGAAAATTTCGTATTGATTTGATCGTTACACAATTCAACAACCAATTCAAAGTAGAGCCCAAAAGAACAATATCCGATAAGATGTCGGAGTTAGTCGATCTTCTACGAGATATGAAAGGAATATTCAAGCGTCAATGATTTCAACTCTATGGCCATTCAGGATTGACCTGACAGCATCTACTACCCTAAGGTTCAGGATGAAGGCGCGCCAGGCAGCAACCTGGGCAAATGAGCATTTTTCACGCCAACCGTAGATGAACGGCTCCTGATCCGCTCGCTAAATCTCGTACAAAGCTGATAAATTCTTGAACTGAGACATGCGACACAGATTGATCATCCCACATGTTGTAGGCATTAGTAGTGACCTACCTCTCATTCCGGGTTGAGAAGTGCATTTCCAGTTGTGAAATGTGATGTAGTTCCTTGACAAGGTGAAGCGCCTACGTGAATCCGGCGACTCTCTGGCCATGAAACTTCATGTTATGCACGAGGCGGTATTGTGCAATATTGCACACGCCTTATCTTCGGCTTAAGCCCATACTCTAGATCTGGTGGATGAATAGGCCTTTTGGTCACAGGATTTCGGAGGATCAAGATGAGAATTACTTCTGTAACCGTCGTGAATGCAGCAGGAACAATCTTGTTGCAAGCTGGCACAGGTGCAATCCAACTGTACCGCAGCTATAACCAATTAGAATGTGGTACCTTTCCCAGTAATCATATTCCAGACGTTGGTGATGGATATTCGATCACCTATGTTTTCCTGGGCAGTACATTCACCTTACCGTTTACCTGTACTATTGCAGGCGGAGTAGCTACCTTTACAGGCGCACCTACACAGGACGAAGAACTGGACAAGCTGGTCGCACTAGGAGCAGTAGTATCAGACGATCCTAAAGGCGAATACTAGCCGATAACGAATTATTCTTGAGGGATCGTTTCCACTGTCAATGACAACAAAGATCGCAACCTCAACCTTGGGACAAATATCATCATTAAGATATTTGTCGCCAGCTACTTTGAATACCACTCATATAATATTAAGGGGCGCGTGTATTCAGAAATATTACGTTTAACAGACAAGGCATTCGATTTTCCGACGGTGATTACCGACCGCGACCTAGCCAGTAA